>JANNRX010000379.1:0-8654 GCA_031401875.1 Hyphomicrobiales bacterium
CTCGGAGCAGCGCCAATGACACGCTGGTTGCTTCGCCTGCTTTGCCTTTCAGGAGCCCTGGCCGCTCTTGCCGCACCAGCACGGGCTGAAAGGCTTGTCACCTCCATCTCGTCCAGCAGGGTACTGATCAATTCCAGTTATGTTGGCGCGGAGCTTGTGCTTTTTGGCGCCATCGAACGTGATGGGGCGAGCGTTTCACGCTCTGGCCCCTATGATGTGGTCGTGACGGTGAAAGGGCCGCCCTTCATGACGGTCGTCCGAGAGAAGCAAAAGGTTTGGGGAATATGGCTGAATGTGGACCAGAAAAAATATGCAGCTCTTCCGGCCTACCTGGCTTTTAACGCATCGCGAGCGATTGCGGATATTACAAGCGAGCCCCTGCGCCAGCGCTTCCAGCTCACTCTTCCGGATGTTGTCGCCGCCCATACCAGCGGGGTAGCGGAGACTCTTGTCAGACCTGAATCGTTTCATACTGCTCTCGTACGACTGAGAACGCGGACCAATCTGTTCCAGACGAATGAAAGAGGCGTTGTTTTCATATCCGCCAATCTTTTCCGGGCTGGGATCAGCCTGCCGGCAACGGCCCCTTTGGGCAATTACGAGGTTCTGGTCACCCTTTTTTCGGATGGCGCGCCGCTTGCCACGGAACGATCCAATTTCGAGGTTGTCAAAACTGGATTTGAAGCGCGGGTTGCTTTTTCTGCCGCAAGCCAGTCATTGTTATACGGTTTGATAACTGTCTTACTGGCTGTGGGTTTTGGCGGGCTCGCACATTTTGCTTTCAGACGCGAATAGAAATAATGATAACATGTTATGACGAATGAGCGCATTCCCCCGACGGCATTGATCCTTAGTCTTCTTGGCCTTCTGCCCTTGCTTGCATCCGCATTCTCATTGGCGACAGGCATAAAGATTGTGCTGATTCATGACCCGGCGCTGGCCCTTGTCACCTATTGCGCCATCATTCTTTCGTTTCTGGGTGGCGTGCGCTGGGGTTTTGCATTGCGCATATCGGATGCGGGCTTGCAGAGAGAAGCATTCATTCTGTCAACCATACCATCCATCGTCGCATGGCTTCTACTGCTGCCTCCCACGCTGATGGGCTTCATTCTGATGCCGGTTCTGTTTATCGTCATGGGCCTGATGGATGATCGGCTACCCAGTATTGGCGCACCGATATGGTATCGCAAGCTGCGGCGCTTGATGACGTTGCTTGTCGTGCTGACACTGTTCGCGGCCATTTACGGATTGACGCAGAAGGTCTGAACGAGGAAGGCCAGTCAATCAGGCCGAAGCTTGTCCGGCGCAATCGTGTAGATGCGGGTCTTTCCACAGACATGGGCCTCAAAGGCATCGCGCTCGAACAGGAGCCGGATGGCAGGGTCGAGAAGGTTGAGGCCGCCGGTAAAGGCTCCGAATGCGGGCATCACGATCCGTGTGGTATCGCTGACGAAGGATTTGCGTCGGGTGCGGCCACGATCCGTTACGATTCTGGCTGCGGGATGAAGGTGTCCGGCAATTTCACCATAGCGCGACCCTAACACATGCTCCCGAACCATCGGTTCGTGCCGGAGCATGAGGGATCCGACGGCGAGTTTGTGCAGCCGCGTTCCCGGCAGCATGGATGGAATTTCCGGATCATGATTGCCTGTGATCCAGACCATCTCCACGTTTCGTGCCAGGGTTTTGAGCGCTTCCTGACAATTCACCTCCATGCGTTCGCAGGCGCGGGTATCGTGAAAGCTATCGCCCAACGCCACCAGCCTCGCCGGGCGGTAGCGGGCAATGATGCGGGTCAGTGAGGCAAGGGTGACTGCGCTGTCATACGGAGGCAGCATCTGGCCGCGTGCGGCATAGGATGAGCCTTTTTCAAGATGCATATCGGCCACAATGAGCATGCGCTCTTCAGGCCAGAACAGCGCGCCAGAGGGGTCTGCCAGCAAATCATATCCAGCGATGCGAATGACAGCCACAGCCTGATCAAGCTCCTGTGAAGAGCAAGCGGGCGGCGTGATGGCTGTCTGTTGCATGTCTGGTCATTCTCCGATGGCTTCTGCGATCAATTCGCCCGCCGCTTCCGCAAGAAGTGCGTCCGCAGCCTCCCCACTCACCGCCTCGCGCCCGATTTCGAGAAGAACAGGCACTGACAGAGGCGAGGGCCTCTCCAGCCCCTTGTGAATGATTCTCCCCTGGATGCGCGAGAGCATTTCTGACAATCGACCGATATCCAGCAAGCCGGTCGCGGCATCGGCCCGTGCGGCACGCAGCAGGATGTGATCCGGTTCGTGCGAGCGCAGCACGTCATAGACAAGGTCAGTCGACATGGTGACCTGCCGGCTGCGCTTTTCCTGGCCGGGGAAATTGCGGTGGATCAATCCCGCAATCACGGCGCAATAGCGGAAAGTGCGTTTCATCAAGGCACTTTCATTGAGCCATGCTTCAAGATCATCGCCCAGCATGTCCTGATCGAACAGAGTCTGGATAAAGCCGGGTTCGCGTGTTTCGCGCAGGCCGATATCGCTGAGGCCCCAGACAGAAAGGGCATAATCATTGGCGACAAAGCCTTGCGGGCGAAGCCGGGCCCGTTCGAGACGGCGGGTAAGGAGCATGCCCAGTGTCTGATGGGCCAGACGGCCTTCAAACGGATAGGCCACGAGATGGAAGCGCCCATGTCTTGGAAAGGTTTCCACCAGCATTTCAGCGGAACCGGGCAGTATGCTCTTTTGCTGCTGGATCATGAGCCATTCCGCCACCTGCGCAGGAAGCGTTTTCCAGCTTCCCTCATCAGCCAGCAATGTGCGGACACGTGCCGCAAGATGGGTCGAGAGTGGAAATTTTCCACCGGCGTAGCTCGGGATTTTCGGGTCGGTGTTGGGAGCCGCCCTGGATACCAGGATTGAATCTCCGACGATTCCCTCAAAACGCAGGACTTCACCGCTGAAAATGAACGTATCGCCCGAGACCATCGTTTCGGCGAAATATTCTTCGACTTCGCCAAGCACCTTGCCGCCAACAAACTGGCTGCCGCGTGGCTTGCCAAAGCGAACCTTGAGCATGGTTGCTTCGACGATGGTGCCGATATTCATGCGGTATTGCTGAACGACATGCGGGTTTGATGCGCGCCAGAGGCCATTGCCATCCTTGCGAATTTTGGCGAAGCGCTCGTAGCTGCGCAGTGCATATCCTCCGGTTGCAACGAAAGCCAGAACGTCATCGAAAACCTTGCGGCTGACCGCAGCATAGGGTTGCGCTGATGTGACTTCGACGAACAATGACTCCGCGTCGAATGGCTCGGCGCAGGCCATGCCAAGGATATGCTGTGCCAATACATCCAATGCACCCTCTCGGCTGATCGCGGCATCCTGCTCGCCAGCATCCGCAGCATCGACCGCTGCCCGGCATTCCAGCACCTCGAAGCGGTTTGATGGCACCAGGATCGCCTTGGACGGCTCATCCATGCGGTGGTTGGCGCGTCCGATGCGCTGCAACAGGCGGCTTGATCCTTTTGGCGCACCGACATTGATGACGAGATCGACATCACCCCAGTCGATGCCAAGATCGAGTGTCGAGGTGCAGACCACGGCGTCAAGCCTGCCTGCACCCATGGCGGCTTCAACCTTACGCCTCTGGCTCACCTCAAGCGAGCCATGGTGGAGAGCAATGCGCAGGCCATCGTCATTGATGGCCCATAGCAACTGGAAGACAAGTTCTGCCTGCATTCGGGTGTTGACGAAAATCAGAGTCAGGCGATGTTTTTTAATCTCTGCATAAATCTCTTTCGCAGCATGTCGACAGGTGTGGCCTGACCATGGCAGCCGCTCTTCTGTCTCCATGATGGAAATCAGGGGTGGGGCCGCGATGGATTTTTCAGCAAGGATAAGATCAGCAAGGAAATTGCCACCCGATTTCTGTTCTGAAAGCCAGGCCTGTAACTCCTTTGGCTCTCTTACCGTGGCGGAAAGACCGGTTGCGACCAGCCGGGGCGACAAGCGTCGCAGCCTTGCAAAATTCAACGCCAGCAGATCGCCGCGTTTGCTGGGGGCGGTGGCATGCAACTCGTCGAAGATGACCCTTTCGACACTATCAAAATAGCTTGCGGCATCCTTGGAAGAGACCATCAGGGCCACTTGCTCGGGTGTCGTGAGGAGAATATCGGGCGGGTTGCGGCGCTGTCGATCCCTTCTGGATTGCGGCGTATCGCCGGTGCGCGTCTCGATGCGAATGGGCAGCCCCATCTCGCGCACAGGCTTTTCAAGATTGCGCTCGATATCGACGGCAAGTGCCTTCAGTGGCGAGATATAAAGCGTATGGATACCTGCGGGGCGCTTATCGTTCCGCTTTGGCCTTTCAGAAAGCGCAATCAGGCTTGGCAGAAAACCGGCAAGCGTCTTGCCCGAGCCTGTGGGAGCAATCAGCAAGGCTGAGCGCTGCTGTGCGTGCTTTTCGATCAGGGCAAGCTGGTGCAGGCGTGGTGTCCAGCCTTGGCCTGCAAACCATTCCTGAAACTGTTGTGGCAGTTCAGTCATCATGCTTCGCACTGGAATGTCCGAGCAGAACCACAAACCCCGCGACAGCTTTGCCCGCATCTTTGCGCGTGACGCAGGGCGATAGGTAGAGAACCTCAAGGCCGCTCTCTGTCGCTGTCTGGCTCAGGTAGCTTTCGCTGTGATGGTAACGCATATCCTCGCCAAGGTTGAAGCTGTCACCCTTCCAGGATTGCACCGTGAAAGCGAAAATTGCGGTTGTGGTCATGGTTCGTCTGGCTGCGGCAAAGAGGGCCCCGAGTGCACTGACATAGACCAGCACATCAGCCGCTGTCAGAAGATCGATCGCTGCTGTCTTTTGCGCCTCAAGATACGGGATAAGATCGCCGCATTCGACTTTGCCATAATGACCGCTTTGTCGCGCTTTCTCCACCATCAGCGGCGAGAGGTCGATGCCATCGATCGAGCCGGTTCTGCCGATGAGGGCCGCAGCCATCAGGCCTGTGCCACAACCCAGATCAACCGCATGGCCGAAGTGGAATATCCGTCCTTGCCTGGCACACGTCAGCGCAAGGGCCTGCGTGATGATCTCGGGCCCTCGATAATCGAGTGCTCCTGTCAGATGTACGTCGAACCGATCGGCATAGTGATCGAACAAGGCCGCAACATAATCCGGCGTCATGGCGGTTGCAGGATCCGTTTCGCCTAGATGTGCCAGCCGGAGTTTTGCTCCCAGTGTATCTCCTGTATCCAGAGCCAAAGCGCGTTGAAAAGCGGTCACGGCCTGGGCTTTCGCATCGGCTTTCAGCAGCGCTTCACCAAGTGAAAACCACGCGGGATGCCAGTCGGGTGCCAGTTCCAGGGTCTGGCGGAACAGATCGGCCGCGGCCACGGCGTCACCCTCTTTCAGCAGAGCTTGTCCGTAGCCATAGCGCCGATCCGCTATCAGGTTTCCGGAGGAGGATGTTTCGGCAGCCATGACCTCAGCCCCAGCGATAATTGAAGCTGACGCTGATCCTTTCATCCTCCGCCATGTGCATGGGAACCTCGTGACGCAGGTAGCTCTCCCAGAGCAGCACATCTCCGGGTTTGGGGGCGACATAGATAAAGCTCCGGTTCTCTCTTGCCGCTTTGGCCTTGCGCGGTGGCGCTGCCATCATCATGGCATGACGCGGATCTTCGAACTTGATGGCCGATGCGCCTTCGGGCATGGCGACATAGACCGTTCCGGAAACAACGCTGTGCGGATGGATATGGGATGTATGCACACCGCCTGCCGGGAGGATATTGATCCACAGGCTGTCGAGTGTCAGTTTTTTGCGCCCAAGATCGAGATCAAGCGCTTTGGCGAAGGCCGCAACGTGCTTGTCCAACCGCTTCTGCAAGTGTTTGAACGCAGGAAAACGCCAGGGCAGATCATTGAGCGAGGCATAGCTCGTATACCCTGGATAGCCGTTTTTGCGGCACCAGCGCTGGCCTGCTGAATCATCCTCTGCAATGGAGCGGCAGCTTGCATCCAGTTCAGGCAGAAAGCTGATGTCCTCATTATCCTGAAGATTGCTGCGGTAGAGTTGCGTAACAAAAAGGTGCTCGATTGTGCTCATGAAGCGGGGGTAAAGCCGCCTCAGCCGATTGTCAAAAGAGCATGGGATCTTTTGACATCACAGTTTGACGACACGGACCCTGGCGATGCCGCGACCCACCATGCCAAGCTGACGGGCGGCAACGGTTGAAACATCAACGATGCGGCCTCGAATGAACGGTCCCCGGTCATTCACCCGCACAACCACACTTCGACCATTGGTGATGTTGGTGACCTGCAACCGCGATCCGAAAGGTGCAGTGCGGTGGGCGGCAGTGAAGGCCTGCTGGTTGAAACGTTCTCCGCTTGCCGTCCTGCGCCCATGCAGGTCCGGGCCATAATAGGATGCCATGCCGTTTTGCTGGAAGGCATTGGCGTGGCTGGAAAACAGCGCAGTGAAAGCAGTCGAGGTGATAATAGCGGTTAATAATAATGTTCGTTTGTTCATTCATGGGTTCCAATCGGGATCAGGTGATCGGGTCTTTGACCCAGACAATGCGGCCAAACAAGGGAACACAGAAAGAATTTGTGCGTGGCTGCCCAGTAACGAGAATCAGATAGCGCTGTCAGAAGACGTGACACGGCTTTCAATTTAGCTGCCATTTGAATGCTTGCTGAAGTCATGTCTTTGTCGCATGAACGCACAGCATGACTTTTCCCGAGCTTCCTTTCTGGCGCAGAAAATCCCTTGAGCAGATGAACGCGCAAGAATGGGAAAGCCTCTGCGATGGCTGCGGTCGCTGCTGCCTTATCAAACTTGAAGATGCCGATGATGGTACGCTTTATCACACGGATGTCGCTTGTCGGTTGTTCGACGCCACCAGTTGCCGATGTTCGGACTATGCCAATCGTTCAGCGAAAGTGCCTGATTGTGTCACGCTGACTCCGCATGAAGTGCGGACGTTGCGCTGGTTGCCGCCGACTTGTGCCTACCGCCTGGTGTCGGAAGGCCAGGATCTGGACTGGTGGCATCCTCTTGTTTCGGGAACAGGCGACACGGTTGTGGAAGCCGGTGTTTCGGTCAAGGGGCGCGTCTCTGGCAAGGAGGACGCCGTTTCATTGGCAAAGTTGCAATCGAGAATCCGTCAATGGCCCAACAGAACCCCTAAAAACGCCTTCTATCCCCCGAAAAATCAAAACCCCTGAATTATTATAGGAAAATAATCCTTGACACCGTGACGCTCCTTCAGTAGGGTTAAACCACGCTGAAGAATTGTGACCGGCGGGGCGGAGTGGCGGTACCGGCAAGGTTTCCCGCTGGGTTTCTGTCTCAGGAGGTTCGCGTGGGTATGGGCGTAAACAATCACCAAATTCTTGATCCAAGGGCTGCTCTGACTGCTCGCCTATGGCGCGCAGCAGAGTTGCAGGCTGCCGAAGTTGAAGCCCGGCTTGTTGCTGGCCCGCGTCCTGTTGCTGATGCAGAGCGTGATGCAAGGGTCCTCTCTGTTCTGGCCAAAACACTCCGGGAGTTATCCGCTATCAATCTGAACAGGGAAGAGCAGACGTCCGATGACGAAGACGCCGCGCCAGATGATATCGACGCGCTGCGCGAAGCGCTCGGTGAAAGGCTCCGCAAGATCAATGCCGAGCGCTCCAAGCAAGCGAAGGTCGCAACTTCCTTTATCGTCTGATGCACCTGCATTGCGGGTCAGCGATGAACAGGATGAGATCATGCGGTTCCTCGCCGGCCTTTCGCGGAAGCATCTCGAATTTCTCGAAACGGACTGGGCTTTCTGGGCGCGGGCGGATCAGTTGCCGCCTGCGCTCTCTCAAGCTGGATCGGATTGGACGATATGGCTTGTTCTTGGAGGCAGAGGCGCTGGTAAAACCCGCACGGGAGCCGAGTGGGTCCGCCGTCAGGCAATGGGCGATGTGGCAGGCGGCATCCGTCCGGTTGGACGCATTGCCCTGATCGGTGAGACATTCTCGGATGTCCGGGATGTCATGATCGATGGCGTCTCGGGCCTGATGGGCGTGCATCCCCGCTGGGAGCGCCCGCGATTTGAGGTTGGGCGGAGGAGACTCGTGTGGCCGAATGGCGCAGTTGCACAGGCTTTCTCCGCAGAAGAGCCTGAATCTCTACGCGGACCGCAATTTGATGCGGCATGGTGCGATGAGCTGGCCAAATGGCCCCATGCGGAGCTGGCTTGGGACAATCTGCAATTTGCTCTGAGGCTGGGCAAGCAGCCACGGGAGATCGTGACAACAACGCCCAAGCCGACGGCTCTGCTGAAACGACTGGCCAAGGATCCCAAAACAGCCGTCAGCCATGCGCCGACGATTGCCAATACCTATAATCTTGCACCGAATTTTCTGGATCAGGTGGTGTCGCGTTACGCCGGAACCAGGCTTGGACGGCAGGAATTGGATGGTGAATTTGTGGAGGAAAGGCCCGATGCTTTCTGGAGCCGGGCACAGCTCGATGCTGCACGGATTGATCCCCCTAGAGCATGACGTTATTAGACGGAACCACTGCGACGGAGCAGATTTGGTCCGGTTTTCCGAAGGGCAGGGCATTAGCGTTCCATTGATGGTGCTGTGCGGCAACGCATGGTGAAAAGGGAATACGGTGCGCCTTCATGGCTATG
>JANNRX010000380.1:0-1870 GCA_031401875.1 Hyphomicrobiales bacterium
CGTCAATATGCTGGTGTCCATTCCAACCGGATACAGCATCGCTGTAGGTGCTCCGCTGCCCTTTCAGCTGGAGAGTTTACAGACCCCGCTCCTCATGTTGCTCGGTCCGGCGCTCTATATGTATTGCCTTGCCCTGGTCAGCCCGAACGCATTGACGCTACGCAGAAAGGATCTGGTGCACCTTGCCCCTTTTGTAGCCGCGCTGCTTGCAACAATTTTAGGGCAGACTCTCAGCCTCTATGATTTTTCGCCGGATACCCAAAGCCCGTCCCCGCCGATAAACTGGGCTACGTATGTGATCATCGGCAGCCTTCTGGGCGTGATACTTGGCTTTCTTGTTGTCACCAGCATTTATGTGATCAAGATAATCCGGCTGCTTTCGCAATACCGAAGGGGCAAGTTCGACTACTTTTCATCGCTGGAAGGACGAAATCTGAGCTGGTTCGAATGGTTTATCGGCTTGCTGGTTGTTGTGTGGACCTTCTACACGGCGCTTCTCATCGATGATATTTTCTTCCGCGTTCTCCTGATTCCGGAACATGCACAAAAGGTGATTGAACTCGCATGGGTCATGAGCCTGTCTTTCATGGTCTTGTGGCAGGCCGCGATCTATCCCCAGCAGCAACCCGCCCTGACCGCAACCGAGGATAAACCTGAGCAGGGCACAGCGCAGAAATACCAGCGTTCCGCGATGGATGAGGAGCGTCGCAACAGGATCATCGGAAAGATCGAACGTGCCATGACACGCGACAAGATTTATCGTCGACCAAATCTGACCCTGCGTGCCCTTTCCGATCATACGACAGTATCTGAGAACCACGTGTCTCAAGCCCTGAATGAGCATCTGGGGAAGAATTTCTATGAGTTCATCAATCACTGGCGCATCAAGGATGCGATGCAGCTGCTGCAAGAGACGGAATTATCCGTCATCCAGGTGGGAGATGAGGTGGGCTTCAACTCACGCTCAACCTTCAATGCGGCTTTCAAGAAAGAAACAGGGGTGACGCCTTCCGAGTTCAGGGTCACGGCGCAAGAAGCATGAAACACATGCATTGTGTCTTCTGGCATCATTCCGATTAAGCCAAGCTTGGACAATATCACACAAGAATGAACAACGGGCTACGCTTTTTGCGGCACAGAGCTTGCATGGGCACCCGCGAAGTCATAACGCTATCCTTCCTTATTTATGGAGCAAGCCCGTGTCCCTGCTGTCCCGCCGTTCCGTTCTCGCCGCCGCAACACTTGCCGCGACATTGCCCGCGTTTTTCCAGCCTGCCCTGGCGCAGGCACCGACTAAAATCCGCTTCACGCTGGACTGGCGCTTTGAGGCACCGGCCGCCTTGTTCACGCTGGCCCTCGACAAGGGCTATTTTGCAGCCGAAGGCCTCGATGTCACGATCGATACCGGCAACGGTTCGCGCGAAGCTATTCCGCGTGTCGCTTCCAACACCTATGACATGGGCTTTGGCGATGTGAATTCGCTGATCCGCTTCCGCGATGAAAATCCGACAGTGGATGTGAAGGCCGTCATGATGGTCTATGACAGGCCGCCCTTCTCCATCGTGGGTCGCAAGTCACGCGGCATCACCAGCGATGTGAAGAGCCTTGAGGGCAAGAAGTTCGGCGCGCCCGCACCAGACGCTGCCTATGCCCAATGGCCCATTTTCAAGACAGTCAACAAGCTCAATGACAGCGCAATGAAGTTCGAGAATGTCGGCTTCCCGGTGCGCGAGCCGATGCTGGCCTCCGGCGAGGTTGATGCGGTGTTCGGCTTCTCCAATTCGTCCTTCATCAACCTGAAATCGCGCGGCGTTCCAGTGGAAGACATCACCCTGATGCTGATGAGCGATTACGGTGTCGAGCTTTACGG
>JANNRX010000381.1:0-2715 GCA_031401875.1 Hyphomicrobiales bacterium
GGCCGCGATGGGTCTCGATCAGCGTGAGCGACGCGCCCTCACCGACGGACACGATGATGCGGGCGCTGGAAGCGGTTGCGCCGGTGGTTTCGAACGCCAGCGCCAGCGGCTGCTTTCCATCAGCACCCTCAGCGACCTCGATCAGCAGGCCACCGGTCATGAAGGCGGTGTTCAGCGAGGACACGGCATCTGTCGTGAGATCAACGCCCTTGTTCAAGGCGTTCGCCAGCTTTGCTGCGTCATCCGCGAAGGATGTGACAGTCACGCCTTTCGGAAGAACGGGTGATTTCACCAGCCAGCCGTCGACGAAAGCGAAGACGGTGTCATCCTTGACGAGTGACCACGGGCGCTTTGACGCCCATTCCGCGCCGGGTTTGGCAGCGAGCGGCGCGGCCGTGCGCATCATCGCGCGCAGATCGGTGTAATGCCACGCCTCGATGCGACGATGGGGCAGGCCCGAAGCTTCCAGGCGGGCGAAAGCCTGCGTGCGGAGGGTCTCCAGTCCAGCCGGGCGCGCGTTGGCGAAAAGCTTGGTCAGCTCAGTTTCGGCCGCGGTTTTAAAGGGAGCAACGATTGCGTTCATGTTGTTCACGCCGCCGATGCGTAGTCGCGGTAGCCGTTCTTCTCCAGCTCCAGCGCGAGGTCCTTGCCGCCGGTTTTCACGATGCGGCCATTGGCCATGACATGCACGGTGTCCGGCACGATATGATCCAGCAGGCGCTGATAATGCGTGATGACGAGAAAGGCGCGATCTGGCCCCCGAAGGCGGTTCACGCCCTCGGAGACAATGCGCAAGGCATCGATATCAAGACCGGAATCGGTCTCGTCGAGAATGCACATCCGGGGGGCAAGCAGTGCCATCTGCAGGATTTCCATGCGCTTCTTCTCGCCGCCCGAAAAGCCGACATTCAGCGGGCGCTTGAGCATGTCCTTGGCGATGCCGAGGCTGTCCGCCGCGCCATTCACCGCCTTGATGAAGGCGGCTGGCTGCAACTCAACCTCACCGCGCGCCTTGCGTTGTGCGTTCATCGCGGCCTTGAGAAAGGTCATGGTGGCAACGCCTGGAATTTCCAGCGGATACTGGAAGGCGAGAAACACGCCAGCGGCGGCGCGAGCATCGGCCTCCATCTCCAGGATATTTTCGCCGTTCAGCAGGATCTCGCCGTCGAGAACCTCGTAATCCTCCTTGCCGGCGATGACATAGCTGAGCGTCGACTTGCCGGAGCCATTCGGTCCCATGATGGCGGCGACTTCGCCAGCGGAGACGGTGAGGTTAAGGCCATTAAGGATCGTCTTGTCCTCGTCGGCGATTTTGACGTGGAGATTGCGGATTTCGAGCATTGTGGTTCCTTAGACGGATACGGGAATGATGTAGGCGATGGCGCGTTGACGCAATTCGTGCAGCGGTTTCAGCCGCTTCGGCAGAGTTTTCACGTCGGGCTCGGCCACAAGACCTTTCTCGCTAGGATAGCGATAGCGAGTGGACGCAGTTGAAAGGTCATCAAAGGCAAGAAAATCATCGCGCAGCGGATGCGGCTTTGTGAGCAGTGACACGAGGTTAGCGATATTATGGCTGGGTCCAGCGGGGATTCCGTCACGCTCCAGAACAGCGCGTAGTGTTTTTTCTACCGATTGCTGCATCATATATGCCGCCTGTCTCGGCAGTGCATCGATCAGACTCAGGGCCGCGTGGTATTCTTCATCGGCAATTTTCAGAAAGCCGTTGATGCGGTCCTCGCGTAATTTTTCGGGCGTCAATTTACTCATGCGCGGTAGACCTCCCGGCCTTCACTGACGACACGCGCAACAAACGAGGTATTCAGAAGCTTTCCGACTTCGAAATGTTCCGCGTCGCAGGGCACTACATCACACCCTATGCCGGTTTCTGTGGTTGGTCTGTACACAGCAACGTATCCATCCGAACCTTCCGGCCCAAACCAGCGTCCGTCCTTCGCTACCACCAGCAGGTCGAAATCGCTGTCAGGCCGATGGTCGCCCCTCGCGCGGCTGCCGAAGAGCCAGATCGCCTGCGGGTCGAGTGCTTCTACAAGCCGCGCGACGACACCGGCCAACGCCGCCGCTTCATCAGCGTATTGGCCGATATTGGGGCGAACCAACGGTGCTTTCGACAGTGGATCTGCGAGGCTCACCCCACGCTCCCTTCAAGTGATATCGAGATCAGCTTCTGCGCCTCAACCGCGAATTCCATCGGCAACTGCTGCAGCACCTCTTTCACGAAGCCATTGACGATCAGCGCGATGGCGTCTTCCTTCGAAAGGCCGCGCTGCTGGCAATAGAACAGCTGGTCATCGGCAATCTTGGAGGTTGTGGCTTCATGCTCGACGATGGCGGAGGCATTATTGCTTTCGATATAGGGAATCGTATGCGCGCCGCAGGTGTTGCCGATGAGGAGCGAGTCGCAGTTGGTGAAATTGCGCGCGCCCTTGGCCTTGCGATGCATCGAGACCTGTCCGCGATAGGTCGAATCGGATTTGCCGGCCGAGATGCCCTTGGCAATGATCTTCGATTTGGTGTTCTTGCCCAGATGAATCATCTTGGTGCCGCTATCGACCTGCTGGCAACCATTGGAGACTGCGATCGAGTAGAACTCGCCTGAACTGTTATCGCCGCGCAGGATGCAGCTCGGATATTTCCAGGTGATCGCCGAGCCGGTCTCCACCTGCGTCCAGGAAATCTTGGAGCGGTCGCCGCGGC
>JANNRX010000382.1:0-3247 GCA_031401875.1 Hyphomicrobiales bacterium
GCGTGATGCGCCAGAAACTGCTTATTGGTGTCGCACCCAGGTCTGCCGCAGCCTCAAGCAGGCTGTCGTCCTGCTTTTCCAGCACGGCGTAAAGCGGCAACACCATGAACGGGAGATAGGAATAGACAATGCCGATCTGCACGGCGATTTCGGTATTGAGAATGCCGAGCGGTGTGCTGATCAGGCCAAGTGTCAGCAAGAACTGGTTGAGCAGACCATCCTGTTTCAGGATGCTGATCCATGCATAGACGCGGATCAGAAAGCTGGTCCAGAACGGCAGGATAATCAGGGCAAGAAGCAAGGGACGCAAGCGCCTTGGGGCGCGCGCCATGGCAAGAGCCATGGGATAGCCGATGAGGAGCGTCAGCAGGGTTCCCATCAGCGCGATGCGCAGGGATGTGAGAAAGGTCGAGACATAGAGACTGTCTGTGGCAAGCGTGATGAAATTCTCGATATCAAGCCCGGCCAGAAATGCAGAGACCCCTCCCATACCTGCGGAGATATCCAGCAACGGTTTGTAAGGTGGCTGGCTTGAAGCGGGATCAGACAGGCTGAGCCGCAGGATGATCAGAAAGGGGATGGCAAAGAACAATCCCAGCCAGAATGCCGGAAGTCCAGTGATCAATGCCAGACCCCTGCGCGACATCTGCGCCGACAGTGGCTTTTCCATGCTCAATCCCCCAGCAACAGGGCATCAGAACTGCGGAACCCGACGCGCAGCACCGCGCCCGGCTGATGGCGTGCATCCGGGCTGTGGGCCGCGACAACCGCCTGTAACAAGCTGCCATTTTCAAGCCGCAGACGAAAAGCAATACTGGCTCCCAGATGCGCACGGTCTTCAATGCGACAGGGAGTCCAGTAGTCGCAGGCCGGATTGTCGCTTGTCGACAGCCTGAGACTTTCGGGCCGAAGCGCCAGACTCAATCCCTCAATCCGAGAATCCGCTCGTGCAGCAAGTGTCACCGTCCCCTGCACACCTTCGACATCGGCCATGACCCTGCCGTCGCTGAGCAAGGTCATGCGCGCAGGCAGAAGATTCATCTCACCCACGAAACTTGCAACGTAACGGGTTGCAGGCCGGTCATAAACCTCACCCGGCGTCCCCGTCTGTACCACCCTGCCCTCGCGCATGACGGCCATGCGGGAAGAAAGCGCCATAGCCTCTTCTTGATCATGGGTCACAACGATGAAGGTGGCACCACTGTCCTGCTGAATGCGCTTGAGTTCCGCCTGCGTTTCCTTGCGCAACTTTTTATCGAGTGCCGCCAGAGGCTCATCCAGCAACAGGACCTTGGGATTGCGGGCCAGTGCACGCGCAAGTGCCACGCGCTGACGCTGGCCACCCGAAAGCTGGTCCGGCTTGCGCTTTTCAAACCCTGTCAATTGCGTCAGTTCCAGCATCTCGCCTGTGCGACGGAGAATGGAAGCAGAGTCCAGCGCCATCTGCCTGAGGCCGAAAGCGATGTTGGCCTCGACCGTCATATGCGGAAAAAGCGCATAGTTCTGGAACATCATGTTGACCGGGCGCAGATACGGCGGCAGCGGCAGCATATCGACCCCGTCAATCGTGATGGCGCCTCGATCCGGTGTCTCGAAACCTGCGATCATGCGCATCAGGGTGGTCTTGCCACAACCGGAAGGGCCGAGTAGCGAAAAGAATTCGCCCTTGCCGATGGCCAGAGAAACGCCATCTACTGCGACCAGCCCGCCGAAGGACTTGGCGAGATCACGCAGCAGAATGGCATCCGAAGCGATCACGGAAGAGATCGGTTTTGCAGCACCCATAACGTCGTTCTAGAGCCAGTTTTGCATGGAAGAAAGTGCAAAGCGTCGAGAAAACGTACTGAAAGACGGTCTCTTATGCCGCCTGAAGCTCCAGCGCGGCCTTTACCGCGATGACCTGTGCTTCGAGTTCAGCCACAGTATCAGGGCCAACAACACCGCCCTCGGCTCTGGCCAGCCGCTCCAGTTCGCCTGCGATATCCGCAACCCTGCGTGCGCCGACATTGAAGCTCATGGATTTGAGGGCATGAGCAGCGCTGCCAAGCCTGTCGAGATTGTCCAGGCGAACCGCTTCAACAATCTCGCGGATTTGAACATCCGATTGCGTGCAGTAAAGCCGGATGATCTTGCGCACCACCTCCGGCGAGCCCAGCGTCATCTGACGCAATTCATCCAGCACGCTGATATCGAGCACCGGCGCGACATCGGAAGATTTCACGGCTTCAACCGAAGCATCTGCGGCGCTGGCTTGGGTGAGCCCCGATGCATGGGTGCGGATGCATTCTGTCATCTGGGCCAGCGTGAACGGCTTGTGCAGCACACCGTCCATTCCAGCCGTGCGCCAGGCTTCGGCGGCCATTCCAACCACATGTGCCGTCAATGCAACCACCGGCGTTCTCACGGCTCCCTCGGCCTGCTCACGTGTTCGGATCAGACGGGTTGCCTCAAACCCATCGATATCAGGCATGGAACCATCCATCAGAACGAGATCATAGCGGCGGGCGAAGACGGCCTCGATTGCCTCGCGGCCATCATGGACAAGATCAGGCGTGATGCCGAGGCGCTGGAGTGCGGCTTGCGCTACCTCGCGATTGACCTCGCTGTCATCCGCCACCAGCACCTTCAACCCCGTGAAGATTGCGACAGTCATCCGCGCCGCGGGAGTATCATTCTGCATCAGGGTTGGTGAGCGTCCATCCCGTAAGGCTTCCACGATATCGCAGAGATCCGTCCGCAGCAGGGGCCAGGACAGGGACGCGTCAAAGATGCCAGCATTGCGCAATTCTGCGGGATCTTCCCCCGGCAATGTCAGAACAAGGATGGCACCGTTTTCCTTGACTGCAAGGCGCGGTAGTCCGCCCAGAGCGGCAGCACTGGCCAGAACCATGGTTGCGCCTGTTGCCCGTTCGGGCAAGGCCTCCCTTGCAACGCGCTCCACCAGGAAACCCGCAGCCTCAAGGCAGGCAGCGGCAACCGCTGCTGTCTGCTCGCCATCAAGACAGAGTATGGCGCGTTCGGTCGAGCCGAATTCTGCTGGAAGACGCGGCCATGCCGCAAGGCCCGTTGTTGATGCTGCGGGTAGCGAGAAGAAAAACCGTGCGCCAACGCCCGCCGTGCTTTCCACTTTCAGTTCACCACCCATCGCCGCCACCAGCCTGCGCGCAATAGTGAGGCCAAGGCCTGTACCGCCGAATTGCCGTGTCGTGGTCTGATCGGCCTGCGCGAAAGCTTCGAAAATGCTAGC
>JANNRX010000383.1:0-2066 GCA_031401875.1 Hyphomicrobiales bacterium
CCTTTCAGAAGCCGAAAGCCAGGCGCTGAACGCCAGGCTGGTGCTGATTCTCGCCAACCACATCGGCGATCTTGCCGTTTTGAAGGAAGCGGTTGCTCTGGCGGTCAAGAGTTGAGCCTTATCACGGAAGATGACTCGCGAGGACGCGCGCGCTAAGCCTTGCCCATGCAACGTACATTCTATTTTCTCATCGTCGGTTCCATCGCGCTCATCTGGTTGGCGCAGCGGATGCGGCTTGCCGTGCAGAAGCTGGTCACCGGCCACCCGGGTGACCACATGCTGGACATGCGTTTTTTGGGCTATTCAGCGGAAGATGTGCGCGGATATTTTGCACGCCTTGGCGAGGACAAACGCAGATATTATCTGAAAACCCAGACGCGCATCGAGCTGGCCTTCATCATGGCGTATGGCATCGCGGGTGCGTCGGCTGGTGTCTGGGTCTCGGCTGCGATCTTCAACGAGAACTGGAAGCTGGTCTCCTGGGTTCCCTTCATCGGCGCCCTGTTCATTGTCGCGGCTGCGATTGTTGATCTGGACGAGGGGCAAGCGATACGCAAACTATTGAAGGCTTATCCCAGAATTGACGAGGCAGCCGTCGCCCGCGCCTCGCGCACGACGCGGTTGAAATGGCTGTTTCTCTTCCTGGGAGTGGCGATGCTGCTGGCGGGCATCATGCTCGTGGTTGTCGCCAAGCTGAAGGGGGCGTGAGCGACCCAAGGCCTTGCGTTGACAACCCCACGGTATCGGGCGCACCTTCTCCAACAGCACAGGCTCTGGACCTCAATAACGGCCTGGCAAGGGAGGGTATCATGACATCACGCCGGGAATTCCTCGCAGGTACCGGAACGGTCGCCTTGGCTTCAGCTGTCGGCGGTCACGCCTTTGCGCAATCCACGATGGGGTCGAATGACAAATTTGATCTCGTCATCAAGGGCGGCGAGGTGATTGATCCCAGCCAGTCCATGCGGGCGAAACGCGATATTGGTATCCGCTTCGGTCGGATCGAGGCGCTGGAAGCCGATATTCCCGCAGCGCGCGCCACCCGCGTGATGGATGCTGCGAACCGCATCGTCAGTCCTGGACTCATTGATCTCCATTCCCATGTCTATCCGTATGGCTCCGCAATCGGCATTCCCGCGGATGAACTGGTGGCGCATCAGGGCACCACGACCTGCGTTTCGGCGGGGGATGCGGGCGCCAACAATTTTGCGGCGTTCCGCAGGCATATCGCGGCGCAGAGTCGAACACGGCTCTATGCCTTCATTCATATCGCCAATATGGGCCTTTCGGCTTTCCCGGTGCCCGAGCTTTACAATATCGATTTCGCGCAGGTCGACGCTTGCGCCCGCGCCGTGGCCGAGAACGCCGATATGGCGCTGGGCGTCAAGGTTCGCATGTCGGAGAATGTCATCGCCAAATTCGGACTGGAGCCACTCAGGCGCGCCATCATGGCCTGCGAGAAAGCGGGCGGCGGCGCGAAGGTTATGTGCCATATCGGCGGTGTCGAGACGGGCGCGCTAATGGCGCAGATGCTGGATCTGCTGCGGCCGGGCGACGTGTTGACCCATGCCTATTCCGGGGCCCCCAACCTTGCGGGTCAATTCACCAACATCGTGCAGGAGGGCAAGCTCTTGCCGGCGGCGCTGGCCGCCAAGCAGCGCGGTGTCATTTTCGATGTGGGCCACGGCGGCGGCAGCTTCGATTTCACCATGCTGGATGCCGCCATGCAGCAGGGCTGTCCGCCCGATGTGATTTCATCCGATATCCATGTCTTCTCGGCCAATTCACCGGGTATTCCCTATCTCACCAATGTGATGAGCAAATTCATGACTTTCGGCTACACGCTGGAACAGGTCATCAGCATGGCGACGGCGGCACCTGCCAAGGTGATCAACCGGCAGTCCAGGCTCGGTACGTTGCAGGTCGGTGCACCTGCCGATGTCTCGATCCTGGAGCTTGTGCAGGGTCCGGTGACATTCCTCGACACCCGCAACAACACGCGCCCCGGCCAGACGTTGATCAAACCTGTCGGCGTTGTGGCGGGCGGTGTGGCCTTCGGACGACCG
>JANNRX010000384.1:0-5411 GCA_031401875.1 Hyphomicrobiales bacterium
ACCAGTGCGCGCATGCCGGGCTCGAAACCCAGCACCTGGTGCAGCACGGCCAGGCCTTTCGCCGCCTGCTCGGGGCTGGCGGCTGCGCGCACGATGCCTTTGGGGCGCCCGGTCGTACCGGAGGTGTACAACATGGCGCCGCGCGGCGCGCAGGCCGCTTCGGCCAGCGGCACGGCCGCCGCACGGGCGGTTTCCCACAGCGCGACGGCGGTGCTGGCCGGTACCCCGGCGCTCCACGAGACGTGCGACGAAGGCCTTGCCAATTTCGATCTCATGAGCATCTTCCATGTCGATCAGCGGCAGCACATGAAAATTGCCATCGCCAACATGGCCGACCACAGGACCGATCAATCCTGTCTGCGCAAGATCTTTCAGGGTTTCTTCAAGACATTCGGCGAGGCGCGAAAGGGGGACGCAGACATCCGTGGAAATCCCTTTAGCACCAGGCCTGAGCGCCATACAGGACCAGTAGGAATCATGCCTGGCCTGCCAGAGCCTGGTCCGCTCCTCCGGCTTAGTTGCCCATTGGAAATTGGTACTGCCAAAACCTTCGGCAATCTCGCCAAAGCGCTCTGCCTGCTCCTTGACCGAAGCTTCCGTGCCGTGAAACTCGACGAGCAGCATGGGCGTTTCCGGCAGTGTCAGCTTTGAATAGGCATTGGCTGCTTTCACGGCCAGCGTATCGAGCAGCTCGACCCGTGCGATGGGAATGCCGCTCTGGATCGTCAGGATTGCAGTATCGCAGGCGTCCTTGATCGATGAGAAAGAGCATGTTGCGGCTGAAATGGCTTCGGGAATGCCATGCAGTTTGAGCGTGATTTCAGTGATGATGCCCAAGGTTCCTTCAGAACCGACAAAAAGGCGGGTCAGATCATAGCCTGCCGACGTCTTCTTGGCGCGTCGCGCTGTGGTGATCACCTCGCCATTGGCCAGCACGGCCTTGAGCGCGATGACATTGTCCTTCATCGTGCCATAACGCACGGCATTGGTGCCGGAAGCACGGGTGGCGGCCATGCCGCCCAGTGAGGCATCCGCACCCGGATCGATGGGAAAGAACAAGCCCTGATCCCGCAGATATTCATTGAGCTGCTTGCGCGTCACCCCCGGCTCGATGACGCAATCGAGATCCTCCGGATGCACCGCCTTGATCGCCTTCATCATGGAGGTGTCCACGGAGACACCGCCGAGAGGCGCATTCACATGGCCTTCAAAGGAGGACCCTGTGCCAAAGGCGATAATCGGGACCTTGTGGCGCGCACAGAGTTTGACCACATCGGCAACCTCTTCTGTCGTGAGCGGATAAACGACGACATCGGGTGGCTGGTTCTCGGTCCATGTCAGGGTATTGGCATGCTGCTCAAGCACGGAATGCGATGTCACACAGCGGTTGCCAAAGCGGAGGGTGAGCGCTGCAATCACAGTCCTGATCGTCTCGGGCGAAGGACGGATGGCTTGGGTCGTCACATTGGTATTCAATTTATGCCCCTGTTTCTCTATGCTTGCCTTCAGGAATTCACTTAATCATGATGCAGGCCATGATGATGGCGTCTGTCATAAATTCTCATCATCGGGGCACTCATTTCAGTCCAGATCACCAATCTATGCCCTGCCATACACGATGAACAGCGGATTTGTTTCTCATTCAGTTTGAAAAAAATAGAATTGGAAGCGTTTTTCTGGAGGCGCATATGCCGGAAGCCAAAGTCCCTGATGCTACGAAAACTGGTTCAGAAATTCCTCTGCTCTTTTTTGCGCCTTTTGTTTCATCGCGCCAGCGTATCCTGAAGGACTGGATCGATTATAACGGCCATCTGAATATGGCATTCTACAGCGTCCTGTTCGACAAGGCGGTTGACGAAGCTTTTGCTCTTTGCTGGCTGGGGCCGGATTATATCCGCGAACGCCATGCATCCTTCTTTCTGGTCGAAAGTCGCATCCGCTTTCGACGTGAGCTGAAGCTTCATGATCAGGTTCGCATGACGCTCCACCTCATCGACTATGATGACAAAAGACTGCATTACACGATGGAAATGCGCCACGACAGCGAGGGTTGGCTGGCAGCCGCTTGCGAAAATCTTTCGCTCCATATCGACATGAAGACACGCCGCGCCGCACCGTTTCCGGAGGATATTACCGAAAAGCTTGCGGCCATGAAGCGCGCGCATGCTCAGCTTCCCGTGCCGGAGGGCCTTGGGGAGGGTGTCAAACTTCCCGTCAAGATTCACTAGATCACGTCGCATTTTGATTGAACAATCAAAATTCGAAAAACGTGATCTACACCAAAGACTTGGAGCATGCCGTCTCCGAATAACCGGATGCCACTTATTCGCGGCATGCTCTAGCATTGACGTCCGTCCATCATTCAGGTCAAATTCATCCTGCAGAGGCTAAAAAACAAAAAAAACAAAATCAGTGATGTGTCTGCGGGGGAATTCAGTGATCAAGGATGACAATAGCGACGCTGCTTTCAAGCACGCGCCGATGAACTTGAAATCTCTTTGCCTGATAACGGGTGCCCTTTTGCTCACAGGCGGTATTCTCCTTGATATGGACCGGATCAACGCTGTGCGTGTGACGCTTGATACCGTTGCAAGCCTTGCTGCCGCGGAGGCTGCAGCTGCAACACGCCCTGCCGAACGGCAGCGCATTTGCCAGAGGCACTTTGAAAAGAGCATCTGGACCGATGCTGAAGTGAGCCTTGATGACGTTGATGTGAGCGTAACAGAAGACAGCAAGGGGCGCACAGCCATCGTGGTCTATGATGTTACCGTCAATCTCGTTGTCGGCCGCTTCTTTGGTTTCAACGAGGTGACAATTTCTGGTGAAGCCGAGTCGGAAGCATCCCCGAAGGCGAGTGTATCAGCTTCGTTGCCCTGAAAAGCTTGCCCTGATTGAAACGCTTGGCGTTCTCACTGCGATACTGGTAGAGGGGCGACCATGCGTGAAGGTCTTGTTCCCTCTCAATCCACCCACATCATGCGGCTGCCAACCGATATGGCGACTGCAACCCGTCTGGCGAGCCGTCTCGGCGAAATGCTTGATGCGGATGAGAATGCGGTTGCCGCCTTCGAATCGGCAGACGAGTCCCATTGGCTCGTCGAGGTATTTTTCTCTCACGAACCCGATGAAGCGGCGATGCGCGAGCTTGTTTCCATTGGCATCGGTGGCGCTGCCGGTGATCGGGCCGCGAAAGACGCTGTCTTCGATATGATTGCACCAAAGGACTGGATCAGCGCGTCGCTTGATGGCCTCAAGCCGGTCCGCGCCGGGCGGTTTCTCATCCACGGCAGCCACGACAGGCCTGTCATTCGCTCCAATGATATCGCGATTGAAATTGAGGCGGCACTGGCGTTTGGAACCGGACACCACGGCACGACGCATGGCTGCCTGCTGCTGCTTGATCGCGAATTGAAGCGGAAGCCTCCGCGCAGGGTGCTTGATGTGGGAACCGGAACCGGTGTTCTGGCCATCGCTGCCGCGCGCGCCCTGAAACGCAAGATTGCGGCGGGTGATATTGATCCTGTTTCAACGCTGACATCCCGACAGAATGCGATAGCCAATCGAGTCGGTGCCTATGTCCGCCCGGTAACCGCTATCGGAATCACCCATAGCGATCTGACGGATGGCGCGCCCTATGATCTGATTCTGGCCAATATTCTGGCACGACCGCTGCGCATGCTTTCGCCCCATCTTGCACGGGCTGCGAGCCTTGATGGTCGACTGATTCTCTCGGGCCTGCTGGCTCGAGATGTTGCAGGCGTCCTTTCCGCATATCGCGGGCAAGGATTCTCTCTCATGGAAAGGTTGGATCTTGATGGGTGGGTTGCGCTGATTTTGAAACGCAAAGGAGCAGCGCCAAGACCCCTTAGGGATCTGGACTGCTCCTGAGAGTCCTTATTCAGCCATCCAGCCGTATTTGCGACCAAGAGTCTGGCGCATTTTTGCGGCATCAAGATAAACCTGACGAACGTCTTTGAAGAGAGCGATGAGTCTGTAGATCATGATAATCTCCTGGATTAGCGAAGTGAATTCTCAGAGGCGAAGCTTCCGCCCAGGATTATTCACCGCTGAAGGGCAACATGGCGTAATCAAGGTTGCTGCTTTTGTGGTCCATGATGGCGCGGTGGCGGCGGATTTCGATATCTGCCTTGCGTTGGCGGGAAACAATCATCGCGTCGATCAAGCGTGCGAACAGGCCAGGCTGTGATGCCGTTTTCGCAGCCGCTTTGGTTGCGCGCGAAGTGGTAAAAATGTTCAGTGTCAGTGTGGTCATGGGTCATCTCCATTGGCTAAAACAATAGAACCGAAGCCCTGCGTTTCCTTGTTTGTTGCACTGCAATATGCGCCTGATTTGAAAATCCGGTAGGGGAGAATTAGACTTCCTGTCATGCGTAAATCGTATGGCTAAGATAATAATTTGGTCACAATATGCATTTATTGTATCTTAAGTTTGCACCTGCTGAATTCTGCGGCATCGCAACTGGACCTATGCACAGCCCTCGGTAGGCTCTATCATATGCGTAATGATCAATGCGCAGTTCCAATCCTTCACGAGTACATCTGACGGCAAAAATGGCGCGGCGCGTCTCAAGGCTTTGCGCAAACTGCTCATGGAGCGTCGGCTTGACGGCTATCTGATCGCGCGCGCGGATGAGCATCAGAACGAGTATCTGCCCGCCAGCGAAGAACGGTTGGCCTGGCTCACGGGGTTCACAGGATCAGCGGGTTTCGGCATTGTGCTGAATGATCAGGCCGCTGTCTTCTCCGACGGACGCTATACCGAACAGCTTGCGGCGCAGATCGACCATAGCGCTTTCACACCCGTCTCGATCATCGATCATCCTCCCTCACAATGGTTGGCCAGCCATGCAAAAGCAGGCGAGCGCATCGGCTATGATCCGCGTCGCCACACTGATGAAGGCCTGAAGCGCTTTCATGATGCGGCTGACAAGGCAGGGATACAGCTTGTCCCGTCGGAACCCAACGCCATTGATGCCCTCTGGATGGACAGGCCAGCGGCGCCACTCACCGCTGTAACATTGCATCCGCAGAAGTATGCAGGAGTTGCTGCGCACAAGAAAATCGATGAATTGAAGGCTTGGCTCGCGGGGGAAAAGCTCGACGCGCTGGCGATTACCGATCCGACCGGCCTGGCCTGGCTGTTCAATATCCGGGGGGGTGATGTCATGCACATGCCGCTTCCCATCGGCTATGCCGTACTTCCTGCAGCAGGCCGACCGCAGCTCTTCATCGATGGCCGTAAACTCTCGAATGCCGTGCGATCTGCGCTTGAGGATATGGCCGATGTGCGCGAGCCTTCTGATCTTGAAACCGCGTTCAAAACACTTGGTGCTGCGCAATCCAAGGTCCGGTTCGACAAGGAAAGCGCCAGTGTCGCCCTTGTCAAAACG
>JANNRX010000385.1:0-9480 GCA_031401875.1 Hyphomicrobiales bacterium
CCAGACGCCTCGTCACCATCGCAAACGCTATCCTCAGAGACCAAAAACCATGGGTGCCAGCTTGACAGACAACACAGTCGCTGAGGTGCGAGCGTAGCGAGCCTCGAAGGACGCACAACGCCTGTGCAACTCTCCCTGCATGGCGGAGAAATGAGCAGCGAATACCGATACGTTAAATGCCAAAGCCGTTGGCATAAGCCATTCTTAACCATAACAATCGGTTCAGGATTAACCTTACCTCATTGTGAAGGCCGTTAACCTGACAGCAACCTTAACAGGGTAACTTGCACACATCGACGGGCAGAACGCCCGCGTTACTTTCGCCAGAAGGCGGAAGGCAAGAATTGCAACAAGAGCCAGAAAGGTTCGCCCCCATGTCCGTCGCCCTCTCCGTTGGTATCCGCACATCCCTCTTTGCTCTCGGTGATATCGCCGGAAGCGCAGCCATCTCGAACAAGCGTCTTGCCACCGGCAAGCGTGTGAATGATGCCATTGATAACCCGCTGAATTTCTTCCTTGCGAAGGGATTTGACAAGAACAAGAACGATCTTCTCAATCTTCTGGATACACAGAACATTGCTCTCAGCACGGTCACCAAGGCCGTCAAGACCATCGACAGTATCTCGAAGCTGGTTGAGCAGGTTCAGGCCCTTGCCCGTCAGGCTTTGCAGAGCAACGATACTGCTGTTGGCGGCGTTCGTGAAACGCTTGGCGCGCAGATCGCAACAACCCTGAACCAGATCACAGACTTCACACGAGATTCCGGATTCAACGGGAAAAACCTTCTCGCGGAAACTCCTGATAATCTGCGTATCGACTTTAACAGCGAAACTGGCGTCAACCTGACAAGCCTTACCGTGACAGGTGTAAGCCTCACGCCAAATGGTGCCACACTTGGTTTTGGCACTCCGGCCCAAGGCTTCACAACGGCAGTCAACGCCGCACCTACACCTGACGTTATCAGCTATACAGCAGCCAGCTTCACGAACGATGTACCAGGCAATGCTCGAATTCAGGCCCTCATTGATCAATCACAGACTTCTCTGAGCCGCCTGCAAGGCGTCGCCTCGACCTTTGCCGTCAACCTTTCGATCACCCAGATCCGTGTTGACTTCTCAAGGGCACAGCAGCGGACCCTCGCAACCACTTCTGATGCCCTGACCCTCGCCGACGTCAACGAGGAAGGTGCCAGCCTCGCCGCGCTCCAGACCCGTCAGCAGATCGCGGTGCAGGCGCTCAGCCTTGCCAACCAGGCCGACCAGGGCATCCTGCGTCTGTTCTAAGCATCCCGGAATACGCTTCGGAGTGATCCGAAGCGCGGGCGGCGGCAATGACCAAACACTCCGTCGCCCGATCTTCTCCCCGCGCCGAACCTTGTACCGCTTACGGCATGGGTTGTTCTCTCCTAAAAGCTTTCTTGTAAAAGCTTTCTTGAAACCATGTCCTGTCCGAGGGCGAACGGGTTTCCTGGTTCAAGCAACTTCGCGGCGGCTGGCAACAGCGGCCGCTTTTTGCGTTAGATCACGTCGTCTTAGAATAACCGGATTCCACTGATTCGCGACATGCTCAAGGCCGTCATTGCGAGCGCAGCGAAGCAATCCAGCACGACAGTTTTAGTATATGGACAGGCTTTCGCATCATTCTGAGCCGCTTTTTGGATTGCTTCGTCGCTGCGCTCCTCGCAAAGACGGAGAGACTGTTTCCGCAACCAGCTAGACCCCCTTCTCCAGCAGCAGCAGCATGGAGCTGTCAGGAAATGATGGATGGCCAATGCTCGGCTCCTGATGAATCTGGGTATAGCCAGCCTTTGCATAGAGCGTATGGGCCGGAGCGTTGGCGTCGTTGACAATCAGGGTCACACGGCGAAGATTGTTCGACAGGGTCAGCTGCTCGGTGAGCCGCAGGAACTCCTTTGCGAGCCCCTCCCCTCTCGCCCACTCGGCAATGGCAAATTCGCGAATGAAAAGCGAATGGCGCGCCTCCTTGATGAGGGCCACGGCTCCCGCCTGCTCCGGTGGTTCGCGAGACGGGTCCATCGTCGATGTATCTCCGACCAGATTGAGCAGAACCATTCCCGCGATGCGCCCCTTGCTATGCGCAACAACAAACCGCGAATAGCCGATCTCGCAACGGGCATCGGCAAGCTCCGCAATGCCGCGCTGCTGCCAGGTTTCACCCGGCATGGCGGCCCTGCTCCAGGCCTCACGAATGCCACCCCAGCTGGAGATGACCATGAGATCAAGCAGGGCTGGCACATCGCTGGCTGTGGCTCCCCGGAACTGGGCTGAATGACTCATGTCAGGCTGATTCCATGCGTAACGCTCTGTTAACCATATTTCTTCATGGTCGTTAATTGATCCGGCGGGAGAATTCCGTTCGGAACCCAGAATTGGGTTGAAACGAGGGCTTACCACGATGCCTGGAGAAATTGCACTTTCCCGCGGGATCAGGACCAACCTCCTGTCACTGCAGGACCATTCAGCCAATCTTGAAATCAGTCAGGAGCGGCTGGCCACAGGAAAACGCGTCAATTCCGCGATCGACAATCCACTGAACTTCTTCCAGTCGGATGGTCTGAGAAAGCGCGGCAAGGATTTATCCAATCTTCTTGATGGTCTGGGAATCGCGATCAATACCGTTCAAGTCACAGGAAAAGCCATTGAAGGCATCCAGCGGCTGGCCGAATCAGCGATTGGCATCCTCAAGAATGCGGCCGCCACGACGGACCCCAATATCAGGGAACAGGCGCGCTCCTCCTTTCAGGAAATCAAAAGCCAGATTGACCAGCTTGTGCAGGATGCCAACTTCAATGGCCGTAACCTGCTCAACGGTGGCGCCACTGTAGCAACCTATGATTCGCGGTTTGACCTGCGGGTTTCTTTCAATGAGAACCTGACAACGCAGCTTGATATTCAGGCCATCAACCTGAGAACAACCGGGACGGGAGCAGCCGGAGCGGACATCAACCCTTCCACGGTTGCAGTCCCTCCCGATGCTGCGGGCTTTGGTTTTCCTGCTCGCGTTGTCGGAGATTATGTCTCAGGTGCCGTTGGTGATGCAACGCTCCAGCGCGACCTGGCCTATCTTCAGGGCTTTGTTTCCTCGATCCGGGGTGCCGCAACCAGCTTCGGCATCAACCTGACCATTCTCCAGAACCGCCAGCAATTCACCAAGGACACGATCCTGACGCTGAATGTCGGGGCAGATTCGCTGGTTCTTGCCGATCAGAACGAGGAAGGTGCCAAGCTTCTGGCCTTGCAGACACGCCAGCAGCTTTCCACCCAGGCCCTCAGCCTCGCCAATCAGGCGGATCAGACTGTTCTCCGGCTCTTCGGATAAAGGAGAGACCGCGATGGCGCTCAAGGTTGAACTCAAACCCGGCGAGAAGATCATCATCGGCACGGTCGTCATTCGCAATGGCGACCAGCGTGCGCGGTTCTTTATCGATGGGCAGGCTGTGATCCTGCGCGAGAAAGACATTCTCAACGCGGAATCAGCCAATACGCCTGCAAAACACATCTACTTCGCCGTTCAACTGATGTATGTCGAAGGGACAACCGAAAAGCATCACGATCTCTATTTCCAGTTCGTGAAAGACTTCGTTCAGGCTGCTCCCAGTTCGACCCCCATCATCGCCGAGATTAATAACCGCATTTTAAGTGGTGACTTTTATAAAGCTCTCAAGGCAGCAAAAGACCTTGTGGCTTATGAGCAGAAGCTCATGAGTTCAGTGAATGCGGGGGCCAATGAACAATTCGGCGAAAGCTTACGCCAAGACGGCACAGCAAACCCTCCAGGGGCGCGATCTTGAAGCGCATGTCCTGCTGAAATCAGCAGCACGCCTGCAAGGCATCCGCGACAGCTGGGACACACGCAAGGGTGAGGTTGAAGAGGCGCTTCTCGCCAACCGCAAGATCTGGACGATCTTTGTCTCCGGCATGTCGGCCGATGAGTGTCAGCTTCCTGCGATACTCCGGTCAAACATGATCAATCTGGGCATGTATGTCTTTAACCGGACGATCCAGATGACGATTGACCCAAAGCCAGAGCAACTCTCGATCCTGATCGAGATCAACCGCAACATCGCCATGGGATTGCGCGGCAATGGCAGCGACAAACCAGCCGCTGCGGCCTGATACAGCGACTTAACGCAGATAATCCGTGAGATTGAGACGGCTGATGATGGCCGTTGTCTGATAGGCCGCCTGCAACTTCGTCTGGAGCGAAAGCAGCCTTGCTGCTGTCTCTTCCTGATTGCTGTCTTCCACATCCGCAATCACGGTTTCCACGAAATTCAATTTTGTCCGGTGACGATCTTCTGCCGACTTGAGTGAGGCTCCGGCATTTGCAATCTCGATGAGGATCGTCTGTACGCGTTGCACGCCCGAGGTCTGGCCAAGATCAACACGCAGCCGGTCGGAGATGGCCTGATGCCGCCCCTGATCGGTCGGTGTGTTGGTGAAACTCTCATTGAGAAAGACAGCGAGATTGGCGAGAACGCGGCGTATGCCCTCCTCGTTTGCCTGGACGCCAACACCGACACTGATGTTGTTGTCAATTCTGGCCGTTGCTGTTGCCCGTGCTGACAGGGACTGGTCGTCGCCCTGATACCAGATCACGGTATTGGCCGCTGTTCCAGCGACAAGCGCTGTCGCAGTGGCCGGGGGACCGGAAACGCGCAACGGCGGATTGTTGATGGAGCCTGCGAAAAATGCATCCGCCGCCACTTTCGCGGAGGCCGCTGGCAATGCCACCGTGGATTCCCGGGCGAGTGCGGCTGCAATCGCCAGTCTCAGGTTAGCCCCGGTTGCTGCTGTGCCAGCACCGATCTCGAACTCGCCGGCGTTGCCTGCCGGTGTCAGCGGACCGGTTCGTGCCGTCAGCTCGACAACCTGTTTCGTGTTGTCCGGGAGGGTCAGCTCAAAGCGCACCTTGTCTCCTTCAACAGGGTTGGCGGTGACATTGAAATTAATATTCGCGGGTGGACCAGCGGTCAGTGCGGCCGTGATATTGGCTGTTGTCGACGAGGCGGCCGTCAGCTTGAAGCCGAAAGGATGCACGCCATCTTCCGTCAGGGTTGCGCTGGCACCACCACCGCCCTTGACGACGCGTCCCTCATCTGGAGCTGTTCCAAAATCAGCGGCCTTGCGCTCCAAAATGAACTGACGCACGCCGGCACGACCAGCAGCATCCCCTGAAAGTATCGTGTTGGCATCAAGCACCGGGCGCACATCCGACGATCGCCCGGAATAGAGGCGAATGCCGTTCACTTCGGTATTGAGAATATCAATGGCCTCATCAAACTGGGGACGGATGAACTTCTGCACCGATGTCTTGCCGCTGGAATCAGGATCGAACTGCGGCAGCAAGGCCGAACTGCGCACATCCTCGGAAATCTTGCTGAGGCGGGTGAGGCCAAGATCGAGCTGCCTGACACGGATATTGACCTGGGTAATGGTTGACTGGAAGCTCTTCACCTCGGAAGCCTTGGAGCGAAAATCAAGCGATGTGAACCGCAATGCACCAAGCCCGCCATAGCTCTCGGACTTTTTCCCGGTGGCAAGCTGACGCTGCAAATCATCCAGCGTTGATCGTGTCTCCGTCAGAAGACGCGCTGCATTGGTGGACCGAAAAGCACCAGGTGCGAGAGGCGAGATAGGCATGCTTTAGGTTCCTATTCTCAGAAGAGTGTTGAAGAGTTCAGCAACGGCTGAAACCACGCGGGCATTGGCCGCATAGGCATTCTGGATCTGGACGAGATCCGACAACTCCTGATCAATCGAGGTTCCGGAGGTTTCCGAAAACCGCGCCTCGATCGAACGCAGCACGATTTTCTGACCTTCGTCGGTGTTGATGGCATTGGCCGATTTTGCGCCCTGGTCTTCAACGACACGGCGGGCAAAATTCGCCACGGATGTGCTGAGCCCTGTCGCGCTGCCCCCAATGCCGCTGGCTGCCGAGAACCCGCGTGATGCAGATGTCAGGCGCTCCAGAAGCAGGCGCGGACGGGTCGAATCTCCCTGGGGCGTGACCGAACCCGGCGTCGTGTTGAAAACAACCAGACGTGAGTTATCCGCCAGCACATTGGCATTGATGCCGATGCGGCCCGCAAAGCCACGCTTTTCAGGATTCAGATTATCAAGCGACCCTGTGTAGAGGCTGTTGCTGTTGGCGGCATCGACAAAAAGTGGCAGTTCCGGTCCCTCGCCCGTGAGACCGGATGTCGAAAAGCTTGCGCGCACATTGGTCACGGCATTGCCGCCACCCGCATCAAGAACGCGCAGCACGTTGCCAGGTTGCAGGGTGACATTGAACCCGCCACCCAATGCGCCTGCAATGGCACCCTGAAGGCCTGCAAATCCGCCCGCGCGATCAAAGCGGACGATTGTTGCGCCGCCCTCGCCCAGCTCTGTGGGTATCGGGTTAGGAGCAGCACCATCGGTTGCGATGAGCTGGATACGGCGCGGCCCTGTCGGCGTATTGACCTCGACGGTCAGTGTATTGCCCGCCTTGATCGCCAGCGTACCGGGAGCCAGAATATCATCCAGCGCCACATCAAAGCCCTGGTTGGCCCCTGTCGTTACGGATGTAGTCGGGTTGCGATCACCAAGCGACGATGCAAGGGCTGCAGCAAGATCATCGATCTGCGCCTGCGCCTCGACCAGAACCCTGTCGCGCAGATCGATCTGCGCCGCGATCTCACCGGAGCGGAAGAGATTGCTGTCGATGACATCGATCCCGGCTCCGCCAACACCATTGATGCGGATAGAACCAACACCACGTGTGACAGGATTCGAGGTGAACAGGCTGTTGGCGTTGATCGGCGCACGCTCGTCAAAAGACAGGTTGGAAGGGTTTCCCGCATAGAGCTGAAGACCTGATGTCGTGAAGAGACTGACCTTGCCATCCTGTTGCTCAACCACCCGGATATCGATGAGTGCGGCAAGATCACTGATGGCGCGATCACGCTCATCTTCCAGTGCGGCCGTTGTGTTGTTCAATGGCCCATTGTTGACGATTTTCGAATCCGCGTCGGCAATACGCGCCAGTGCGTCATTGGCACGGCGGATGCCACTCGCGATCTGGCTTTCGGCCTGCTGGCGCAACAGCTGGATATCGTCGGACAAGGAATTGAGGTTGCTGGCCAGTGCTTGCGCATTGCTGAGCACTTGCCCTCTTGCCGCAGCATCCGATGGATTGGTAGCAAGCGATTGCAGGGAAGAGGTGAAATTATTGACATTGCCATCCAGCGAACCGGGCGAGCCGGGTGTGCCAAAAAGCCGATCAAGCTGCTGCGCGTAGCGGGCTCTCGTATCGGTATAAGCAGCACCTGCCGTTTCGAGACGGAGCTGTTTCTGCACCAGGACATCCAGCCTGCGTTCGATGCCGGCAACACGTGCGCCACTTGTGGCCGTGCCTGTGAGTTGCTGCACGATGTTGAGACTGCGCCGCGTGTAACCGACGGAATCCTTGTTGGCTATATTGCTGGACACAACCTCGATCTGAGCCTGCGTTACCCGCAAGCCAGACAGAGAACTGTTCAATGCGCCAAACAAACCCATGGCAAACTCCTGTTACTCGCAGCCGAGCAAATGGCCATCAACGGATGATGTTGATGACGTCTCTGAGCAATTCTGATGAGGCCGAAATGACCCGGGTGTTGGCCGAATAAGCCTGCTGCGTCACAATCAGTTTTGAAAATTCGTCCGCGATATCCGTGTTCGAGTTCTCGACAGAACCACCGACAATCGAGCGTCCGATATCCTGCACAACGGGTGGCCCGGAATCGAGTGTTGCCTCGAACACGCCACCGTCACCGCGCTTCAAGCCGTTGTCATTCGAAAACTGGGCTACCGATAGCTGGAAAAGGCCAACGACCTGACCGTTGTTGTAGTTTCCCTGAAGCCGCCCGCCTTCGCCGACGGAAATCGTGGTCAGCTCTCCGGACGGATAACCATCCTGCCGCAACGAGTTGACACTGATGTTGCCACCCTCGTTGACCGCACCCTGCGCGAACTGGGTAAGGCCGAGACCCGCCCCCGAGGTGAATGTGATGGGCTCACTGGCCGTTCCATCCACCGTGAAAGTGACAGGTGCGGCAAGGCCCGAGACAAGCTGGCCTGTCGTCGGTGGAGTATTGCTGAAAACAAAAGTACCAGGCACCTCAGTCCACTTCGTCGCGGCACCAACCGCATTCGAATCCTGCAAATAATACGCCTGCCAAGTCGGGGGTGCGTTGGTTGTCTTGCCAAAGCGCAGCTGAACGTCGATGCGTGCCCCCGAAGCATTGTAGACCGAAATGGCGCCGCCTGTGATAGTCGAGTTGATGAAACCGCCCTCGACGCTGGCTGCGACGTTGCCGCCGGGATAAAGCGCTGCGTTATGCAACTCGGAACCCGCCACCGCCGGATCGTAGTTGTTGGTCGAGGGCCGTGGCGGCAGGTTGGCGCGATACTCCAGCAAGGTTGTGGCTCTTGCAGGCAGGTTATCGCCATTGATGCGCACTACCGATGATTGCGAACCCACGAGATCCTGCGTCAGGGGATCAAGCGGAATGCCCTTGAGGTAGAAACCGGCACCATTGACCAGAAAGCCTGAGGCATCCTGTTCGAAATCACCCCGTCGGGTATAGACATCCGAACCATTGAAGGTTGGAACGCCGCCCGCAGCACCCGTTCGGGCCTGCACGGCAAAGAAGCCCTGGCCGTTGATGGCGATGTTGGTGCCGATGCCTGTTGTGTTCAGGTCGCCCTGAATGGTGTTGGTGCCCTGGCTGAAAGCCGTCACGGAACCCGCGAGTTCACGGCGGCGCGGCGAATCAGGGATCAGGTCAACAAAGCTTGTATCCACACGCTTGAAGCCCGTGGTTCGCGAGTTGGCGATGTTGCCCGAGATGTTCTCGATGGCAAAAGACTGGGCGCGAAGACCCGAAACGGCGGTTGTCAAAGCTCCAAAGATACCCATGGCGCGCTCTTCCTTATTACCTGCATCACATGATCGGGGCGCATACGCAGGCACCTGAAATACGCCCCGTCACGAAGTAATTTTGCAAGCAGCGTGCCAAGAAATTATGATAAGGATTTCAATGGGTAAAACTCTGTTTACCATGCTGTTCCGGCAAGAGTGGACTGGCAGGTCGCGCCCATACGGCAGTTTTTGCCGGGTGGTATTGGCAGCTGTCGGAAATGACTGGTCAGGTCATTGGTTTCACGATTTACCTGTTGCCTATCGGGTGGTGCGTCCTTCGAGACGCCCCTACGGGGCTCCTCAGGATGAGGAGGTTAGTGGATTGACACCAACACTCCTCATGCTGAGGAGGCGCGGTACGCGCCGTCTCGAAGCACGCAGCCACGCTCGTCCAACGAGCCCTTTGTTATAAGGTATTCAGTCCTTGCGACCAAAAGGATTGCTCAGGATTTCACCCGCCACATCCTGCAATCTGGGTTCCTCGGAGGCGAGAAAAGGCAGCGGACGGCAGGC
>JANNRX010000386.1:0-2869 GCA_031401875.1 Hyphomicrobiales bacterium
ATCCAGCTGAGGCCAGGGCGCCTGGCCAACGAGTCCAGACTTGCCAAGCACAAGCCAGCATTCTTCGGACAAATGCGGCATCATCGGGGCCAGAAGCTGGATAAAGATCGAAGCTGCTTCATGCAGTGCCGCACTCATATCCGGTGCAGGCTTCCCTTTGGCCAGCACGCCTGACATGGCGTTGGACAATTCATAGATATGCGCGACGCAACGGTTGAAACGCAGCCGCTCGACATCTTCTGTAACCCCGGCCAACGCCTTGTGTGCTGCACGGCGAAGTGCTGTCGATTCGGAACCGAAATCAATACTTCCCGTCGCCTGTGGAAACTCTGCTGTTTCGCAACAGATGCGCCAGGCCCGCTGCACAAAGCGGCTTGCGCCTTGCACACCGTCCTCTGTCCAGTTGACATCGCGTTCCGGTGGAGAATCCGAGAGCATGAACCAGCGGGCTGTGTCAGCGCCATAGGTGCCAATGATGTCATCCGGATCGACCGTATTGCGCTTGGATTTCGACATCTTCTCGATATCGCCAATCGTTATTTCGGTATTGTTCGAAAGCCGAAAAGCGCGACGCCCATTGGCATCGCTTTCAATCCTGATTTCGGCAGGGGTCAGCCACTCACCCGCTGCACTTTTATACGTCTCATGCACCACCATGCCCTGGGTGAAGAGCCCTTCAAATGGCTCATCAACAGATGTATGCCCTGTCTTGTGCATGGCCCGTGTCCAGAAACGTGCATAGAGCAGATGCAGGATCGCATGCTCGATGCCGCCGATATACTGATTGACCGGCAACCATGCATTCACCGCTGATGGCGTGGTCGGACTCTCCTCGTTCCAGGGATCCGTGAAGCGCGCAAAATACCAGGAGGAATCGCCGAAGGTGTCCATCGTGTCGGTTTCACGACGGGCTTTCTTGCCGCAGCTCGGACAGCTGCAATGTTTCCAGCTCGGATGGTGATCCAGCGGATTGCCCGGCCTGTCGAAGGTCACATCCTGTGGCAGAACAACCGGAAGGTCCTTCTTGGGCACGGGAACCACGCCGCAACTCTCGCAATGGATGACGGGGATCGGACAACCCCAATAACGCTGGCGCGAAATGCCCCAATCACGCAGGCGGAAGTTGACCTTGCGGCGAGCAATAGGCTGTCCGCCCATCGATTCGGCTGCGAGACGATCAGCAACCGCAGCAAAGGCAGCCTCTGTCGTCATGCCGTCGAGGAAGTGCGAATTGATCATCACGCCGTCGCCATCAAGCGCAACTTTCATACTGTCCTTGTTAGCAAGCGTGTAGGCCAAAGCGTCTTCACCCGTTGGCATCACGACGGGCTGGACGGGGAGAGCATAGGCGTTGGCGAAATCGAGGTCGCGCTGGTCATGCGCCGGGCAACCGAAAATCGCGCCGGTGCCATACTCCATCAGCACGAAATTCGCCACATAGACCGGCAGATGCCATGACGGATCAAGGGGATGAACTGCTTTCACTCCGGTATCAAAACCCTTCTTTTCGGCAGTCTCCAGTGTTGCGGCCGAGGTGCCCATGCGGCGGCATTCGTCGCAGAAAGCGGCAAGCGCAGGGTTTTTTTCCGCTGCCGCTCTCGCCAGCGGGTGATCGGGCGCAACCGCCATGAAACTTGCGCCGAACAGGGTGTCCGGCCGGGTCGTGTAGACCTCCAGTTCAGAAAAACCTTTGGGAGCTGTTGCTGCATCCAGCGCCCAACGCAACATCAGGCCTTCGGAACGGCCGATCCAGTTGCGCTGCATCAGCCGCACTTTCTCGGGCCATCGTGTCAGCGTGTCGAGGGCCGTATTGAGTTCCTCGGCATAGTCCGTGATTTTCATGAACCACTGGGTGAGCTCTTTCTGCTCCACCAGCGCACCTGAGCGCCAGCCGCGCCCGTCGATGACCTGTTCATTGGCGAGCACGGTCTGATCCACGGGATCCCAGTTCACCTTGGATATCTTGCGTTCCACCAGGCCCGCCGCCATGAAATCCGTGAACATGGCCTGCTGATGCTTGTAGTAACGTGGATCGCAGGTGGCGATCTCGCGCTCCCAGTCCAGCGAAAGGCCCATGCTCTTGAGCTGGGCCTTCATCGCCGCGATATTGGAATAGGTCCATGTGGCGGGGTGGGTATTGTTCTGCATCGCCGCGTTTTCAGCGGGCATGCCGAACGCGTCCCAGCCCATGGGATGCAGCACATTGAAGCCCCGCGCACGCTTGTAGCGCGCCACGACATCGCCCATGGCGTAGTTGCGCACATGCCCCATATGAATGCGACCCGAAGGATAGGGGAACATTTCAAGAACGTAGTATTTTGGGCGCGGATCATCGTTCAGGGTCTGGAAAAGCTTGTTTTCATCCCAGATTGTGCGCCATTTCGGCTCAGCCTCGCGGGCATTATAACGGGTATGTTCTCGTTCCTGGCGCATCGGTTTTTACTGCTCTTGACGTGAAGCATCCTAGGACACGAAACTGCCGCTTCGGTCAACTCGCGCGTGATGCGGAAAATCACGCTTGCATCGGGCCGTTGCTTCCTGTTTTGAGCGTTCCATGACACAATCAGATACTCAGAATACCGCTGTTGAACGTTTGCACGCGATCCGTGCGAGGATTATCCGTGTGCAAGGGGATCATGGCCGTCAGCCGGGATCTGTGCATCTGATTGCCGTTTCCAAGACCTTCCCGGCAGAGGCTGTTCTGCCGGTTCTTGAGGATGGCCAGTGTCATTTCGGAGAAAACTACGTTCAGGAAGCAAAAGCCAAGTGGCCCGCACTGAAAGAACGCTTCCCCGCTGCTCGTGTGCATATGATTGGCCCGCTGCAATCCAACAAGGCGGGCGAGGCCATTCGCCTCTTTGACGCGATT
>JANNRX010000387.1:0-3364 GCA_031401875.1 Hyphomicrobiales bacterium
CCGATGCCATGATCCTCGGGCGGCTGTTCTCTGCGCTTTGGGCGCATGGCGTGGTCATCATTGCGACTTCCAATGTTGATCCGGATGATCTCTACAAAGGCGGCCTCAACCGGGCCTTGTTCCTGCCGTTCATCGCTGATCTCAAGCAGCATATGGATGTTTTGCGTCTTGATGCCAGAACCGATTACCGGCTTGAAAAACTATCCGGTGCGCCAGTCTATCACGTGCCTGCGGACAGCAAGGCGGATCTGGCCCTGGATGAAGCCTGGCGCAAACTGACGGGTGATGCGCCGGCCCTGCCGTCCCAGATCACCGTGAGGACGCGGGTGATCGATATTCCAGCTGCCGCACCAGGGGTTGCCCGTTTCCATGTTGAGGATTTGTGTGCAAGACCGCTGGGTGCAATGGATTATCTGATCATCGCAAGGGATTATCATACGGTCATTCTCGACCATATTCCGGCTCTCGATTATGACCGCCGCAATGAGGCCAAACGTTTTATCACCCTCATCGATATTCTCTACGAGCATCATGTGAAGCTGGTGGCTTCCGCAGAAGCCGAGCCGCACAAGCTCTACAAGGCCAGTGAGGGGCGCGAGGCTTTTGAATTCGACCGAACGGTGTCACGCCTGATCGAAATGCGCTCGGAGAGCTATCTTGCAGCCCGCCATGGACGCGTCGGCGGGCAGTCGGGTGGCGATCTTGGTGGCCTGGTCGAGACCTGAGATGAACGAGGAAAGCCCGAAATCCCGAATTTTGTCGGCTGCGGCAGAGCAGCTTGCACGATTCGGCCTGCGCAGGTTTACCGTTGTGGATGTGGCGGAAGCGGCAAGCATGACGCATCCCAATGTCTATCGTTATTTCATATCCAAGACGGCACTGATCGATGCGCTGATCACGCAATGGCTGAAGCCTCTTGAGGAGCGCATCGAGATGGTGGTGGGCGCACCAGACCCCGTTGCAGACAAGCTTGAGCGCATGGTTGTGGCTGTCAGTCGCAGCTACCGTGCGGCCAAGGCGGATGAACCGCATCTTTTCAGCGCTTTCGTTGCTGCAACCACGGCCAATCGTGCTGTTTCCCGAAAGCATCGGGCGAGATTGCGCAAGGCTTTCGAGCGCGTTCTGGAGGAGGGAATCGGTTCCGGTGTTATCAACCTATCGGATCGCGCCATTGCACAGGCGCTCTTGCTGGATTCAAGCTGGCGCTTCATTGACCCGGCCTCGATACTGGCGGATCAGGATCAGCCGATTTCGATGGACATCCGCCTTGAACGGGTCCTTGAGGCCGCTGTTGGTCGTCTGGTACAGAGAATCTACACTTAGAAAAACTGTTACGAATGACATAATATATTATTTGTAACAGTTTTTTTTGATGTTGCTTCCGTGCTCATTATGACAATGCTAACTTTCTAAGTCTCTGTTAATTCGTCATTTTGTGACATTGGGCCTGAAGTCAGGCTCCTTATCAAGAGCTTTCTGATTCATATGGGCACATTGATCTGGCTTGATTCAAACTCATGTCTGAGTCATGGCGGTTCATGCATGACGGGTTGCCCTTTCAAGCCTTGTCATTGTTGATCCGAAATTCATCACGTCACAAGTCGAGGTTTTCCATGTCCCGCAAGAAGATTGCCCTCATTGGTGCTGGCCAGATCGGTGGCACGCTCGCCCATCTCGCGGGTCTGAAAGAGCTTGGTGATATCGTTCTGTTCGACATTGCCGAGGGTGTTCCCCAGGGCAAGAGCCTCGATCTGGCGCAATCAGCGCCCGTCGATGGTTTCGATGCGTCCTACAAGGGCACGCAAAGCTATGCGGACATCGCAGGTGCGGATGTCGTGATTGTCACCGCCGGGGTGCCGCGCAAGCCTGGCATGAGCCGCGATGATCTGATCGGCATCAATCTGAAGGTGATGGAATCGGTCGGGGCTGGCATCAAGCAATACGCACCGAAGGCCTTCGTGATCTGCATTACCAACCCGCTCGACGCCATGGTGTGGGCGTTGCAAAAGTTTTCCGGCATCAAACACAACAAGATTGTCGGCATGGCCGGCGTTCTCGACAGCGCACGGTTTCGCCACTTCATTGCCGATGCGGTGAATGTCTCCGTCAAGGATGTGAACGCCTTTGTGCTCGGCGGCCATGGTGATGATATGGTGCCATTGGTGCGTTATTCGACAGTTGCCGGCATACCGCTGCCTGATCTGGTCAAGATGAAGTGGCTGACCCAGGAACAGCTTGATGCGATGGTGGAGCGCACCCGCAAGGGCGGTGGCGAGATCGTCAATCTCCTCAAGACCGGCTCTGCGTTCTACGCGCCGGCGGCATCGGCCATCGAAATGGCGGAAGCGTATCTGAAGGATCAGAAGCGCGTGCTGCCCTGCGCTTCGTACCTGCGCAATGAATATGGCTCCGAGGCCAATGGCATGTTTATCGGTGTTCCGGTCGTGATTGGCGACAAGGGTGTCGAGCGTGTCGTAAAAGTGCGACTGAACTCTGCTGAAAAGGAAATGATGGCGAGATCGGTGGCGTCGGTGAAAGGTCTCATCGAGGCTTGCAAGAGCGTCAACCCGGCGTTGAAGTGAAAAAAGCGAATGGCGAATGGTGAGTGGCGAATATGAACCACTCACAACTCGCCATTCGCCACTCGCTCTTTCCATCTTCTTCTCAAGGAAACCACCGATGAACATCCACGAATACCAGGGCAAAGCGGTCATCAAGGGCTTCGGCGCTAACATTAGCGCGGGCTACCCCGCATTGACGGTGGCGGAAGCGGTCGAGGCCGCGAAGAAGCTGCCGGGGCCACTTTATGTTGTGAAGAGCCAGATCCACGCCGGCGGGCGCGGCAAGGGCAAGTTCAAGGAATTGCGTGCTGATGCCAAAGGCGGCGTGCGCCTCGCGAAGTCGGTTGCCGAAGTGGAGGCCCATGCCAAGGAGATGCTGGGCAATACGCTAGTCACCATCCAGACCGGCCCTGCGGGCAAGCAGGTGAACCGTCTCTATATCGAGGATGGTTCGGACATCGAGAAGGAATTCTACTTGTCCTTGCTGGTCGACCGCGTAACGTCCCGCGTATCATTCGTCATCTCCACCGAAGGCGGCATGGACATCGAAAAGGTGGCCCATGACACGCCGGAGAAGATCATCAGCTTTTCGGTTGATCCCGCGACAGGCATCATGCCGCATCACGGTCGCACAGTTGCTAAGGCGCTGGGCCTTTCGGGCGAACTCGCCAAACAGGCGGGAATTGTTGTCAACCAGCTCTACAGCGCCTTCATCGGCAAGGACATGGAGATGATAGAGGTCAACCCCCTCATCATTACCAAGGAGGGCACTCTCAAGTGCCTGGATGCCAAGGTCTCGTTCG
>JANNRX010000388.1:0-4321 GCA_031401875.1 Hyphomicrobiales bacterium
GACCATCTGGAACACCGCGCCCTGCACGCCCTGCGAATTCAGCGTGAACAGGCCCATCGTGACGAAGCCCATATGGGCGACGGAGGAATAGGCAATCAGCTTCTTGATATCCTCCTGCATCATCGCCACCAGCGAGGTGTAGATGATGGCAATGACGGACAATGCGAACACGAAAGGCGCGAAATAGAGCGACGCATCCGGGAACATCGGCACCGAGAAGCGCAGGAAGCCGTAGCCGCCCATCTTCAGCAGGATGCCGGCGAGAATCACCGAGCCCGCCGTCGGGGCCTCGACGTGCGCATCCGGAAGCCAGGTGTGCACGGGCCACATCGGCATCTTCACGGCGAAGGAGGCGAAGAACGCAAGCCACAGCCAGAACTGCATGCGGGCATCGAATTTATGCGCCAGCAGCTTGATGATGTCGGTCGTGCCTGCATCCCAGTACATTGCCATGATGGCGAGCAGCATGAGCACCGAGCCAAGCAAGGTATAGAGAAACAGCTTGAAGCTGGCATAGATGCGCCGCGCACCACCCCAGATTCCGATGATCAGGAACATCGGGATCAGGCCCGCTTCGAAGAAGACGTAGAAGAGCACGGTATCGAGCGCCACAAAAACGCCGAGCATCATCGTCTCCAGCGCAAGGAATGCGATCATGTATTCGCGCACGCGTTTGGTGATCGACACCCAGGATGCCACGATACAGAACGGCATCAGGAAAGCCGTCAGCAGCACGAACGGCATGGAAATGCCGTCGACGCCGAGCTGATAGACGATCTGGGAACCGAGCCATTCCTTGCGTTCAACCAGCTGGAAGCCCGCCTTGGCCGTGTCAAAATCCTTCCAGGCAAAAAGCGCCAGAATAAACACCGCAAGCGTCGTCCAGAGCGCCACCCAGCGGGTATTGCGAACACCCGCCTCATCGTCTTTCAGCAGGAAGGCGATGATCAGTGCGCCGACGAGCGGCAACAGCAGAAGGCCTGAAAGAATGCCAAGACCCAGCATCAGCGGAACCCTCCGAACAGATACCAGGAGACGAAGGCAGCGACGCCGATAAGCATAGCGAAAGCGTAATTGTAGATCAGGCCCGTCTGGAGTTTCACCACACGGCCTGTGACCTTGAGCACGGAACTCGAAACACCATCGGGACCAAAGCCGTCGATGATCTTGCCGTCACCGGTCTTCCAGAGCATGCGCCCGATCCATTTGGCGGGGCGCACGAAGATCAGGTCATACACCTCGTCGAAATACCATTTGTTGAGCAGGAACTGATAGACGCCCGGAAATTCCTGAGCCAGACGCGCCGGCGTTTTCGGGCTGAGCAGATACATGTAATAAGCCAGCAGAAAACCCGAGATCAACATCACCAGAGGTGCTGCAACAACCCATTTTGGCACCTCGTGGAAATCATGCATCACATGGTTTTCCTTGGCATAGGCAAGTGCGCCTTTCCAGAACGCGTCATGTCCGTGGCCGATGAAATACTCCTTCAGCGGATAGCCCGCGAGGATGGCACCTCCCGCCAGCACGAACAGCGGCACGAGCATCACGTAAGGGCTTTCATGGGCGTGCTCATAGGTATGGTGATCCGCCCGGGTCTTGCCCATGAAAGTCATGAAAAACAGCCGCCATGAATAGAACGCGGTCATGCCGGCGGCGAGGATGACGCAGAGGAACGCGAAATCATGCCCCGGCACCTTGGTGGCATAAGCCGCCTCGATGATCGCATCCTTGGAGAAAAAGCCAGCAGTGAACGGAAAACCGGTCAGTGCCAGGGTGCCAATCGCCATCATGGCAGCGGTGATTGGAATTTTGCGCCAGAGGCCGCCCATGTTGCGGATGTCCTGCTCGTGATGCATCGCGTGGATCACAGAGCCCGCACCAAGGAAGAGCAGCGCCTTGAAGAAAGCGTGGGTGAAGAGGTGATAAATGCCGATGGCGTAACCGCCAGATCCCAGCGCCACGAACATGTAGCCAAGCTGCGAGCAGGTGGAATAGGCCACCACGCGCTTGATATCGTTCTGCACAAGCCCCACTGTTGCGGCAAAGAACGCCGTCATGCCGCCAAAGACGATGACGACCGATAGCGCCACAGGAGCCAGCTCGAACAGCGGCGACAGACGCGCCACCATAAACACGCCAGCCGTTACCATTGTGGCGGCGTGGATCAGCGCCGACACTGGTGTCGGACCTTCCATCGCATCAGGCAGCCATGTGTGGAGCAGGAACTGCGCGGATTTGCCCATGGCCCCCATGAACAGCAGGATGCAGGCGATGGTGAGAGCATGGCCCTGAATGCCGATAAACTCGATGTTGGTATCCTTGAGGCCCGGCGCGCCCGCGAAAATCTGATCCAGCATCACCGAACCCGACAGCCAGAACACCAGGAAGATGCCGAGTGCAAAACCAAAGTCACCCACACGATTGACGATGAACGCCTTCATGGCAGCGTCTTTCGCCGATTGCTTCTTGAACCAGAAGCCGATGAGCAGATAGCTCGCAAGGCCCACGCCTTCCCAACCGAAGAACATCTGCACCAGATTATCCGCCGTCACCAGCATCAGCATGGCGAAAGTGAACAACGAAAGATACGCGAAGAAGCGTGGCTTGTGCGGGTCTTCATGCATGTAGCCGATGGAATACAGATGCACGAGCGAGGAGACCGTTGTCACCACGATCAGCATCATCGCTGTCAGCGTATCGATCTTCAGAGCCCAGCCCACTTGCAGCGCGCCGGATGAAATCCAGTTCGCGACCGGCACGGTGATCGATTGCGCATCGCCGATGCCATGGTTGAAGAAGGCCACCCAGGACAGCGCGCAGGAAACAAACAGCAGTCCGGTGGTGATATATTCCGCGAAGCGATTGACGCTCTCGCTATGCGGCGAAGGCTCAGGCGCGTGATGATCGTCATTTCCATGCGCGGCATGACCATTTGAATCATGCGCATGATGCCCATGGCCGGAATGATCCGCAGCACCCCAGGCCGCAACATTCGTGCCCAGCTTGTGCGCCAGCATACCCGCTGCACCAGCGAGCAAAAACCCCATCAGGGGAAGGAAGACGATGGCGAGATACATGCGTCAGCCCTTCATCATGGTAATGTCATCCACCGCGATGGTGCCGCGGTTACGGAAATAAACGACGAGAATGGCAAGCCCGATGGCCGCTTCCGCCGCTGCAACGGTGAGGATGAACAGCGCAAAGACCTGTCCCATGATGTCGCCGAGATGAGTGGAGAACGCCACGAGGTTGATGTTCACCGAGAGCAGAATAAGCTCGATCGACATCAGGATTACGATGATGTTCTTGCGGTTCACGAAAATGCCGAGAACACCCATCGTGAACAGGATGGCCGCGACGGTGAGGTAATGTCCGATGCCGATCATGGTTCAACCCACCTTCTCAGGCAGCGCGGAGCCTGACGGCACAGTCTTGATTTCCATGCCGGTCTCCTTGGTGCGCGCGTTCTGCTTCATCACATCCTGGCGTTTCACATTCGGACGCTGCGGTCGCAATGTCAGCACGATGGCGCCAATCATGGCGACCAGCAAAATCAGTCCCGCGCCCTGAAACAGATAAATGTATTTGGTGTAGAGCACCCGTCCAAGGGCCCGCGTGTTCATGGCATCAATCGGCAAGGCCGCGGCAGCTTTCCGCATGCTCAGCGCTTCGGGCGTGAAACTCCAGGTGCCAACGACGAGCACAAGCTCGATGGCGAAAATCGCGGCGATCAACGCGCCGACCGGCAGGTTCTGGATGAAGCCCTGGCGCAGTTCCACGAAATCCACGTCGAGCATCATGACGACAAACAGGAACAGCACCGCAACTGCGCCGACATAGACAACGATCAGGATCATCGCCAGAAATTCCGCCCCCATCAGGATGAAGAGGCCTGCGGCATTGACGAAGGCGAGGATCAGATACAGCACGGAATGCACGGGATTTCGCGAGGAAATCACCATGAAAGCCGAAGCGAGCAGGACGCCCGAAAAGAGATAGAAAAACGCTGTAACGGCGCTCATCTTGTGTTGCCTGTTCCGTTCGTTGGGACCGGAGGGAGTGAGCACGAGAGCGCCTGAGCGATTCCCGTGAGCCTCCATTTCAGCCCGTCTATAAAACCCGTGTTGCACCGCGGCAAGTCTTCTCGCTCTTTCCTTCTCCCTCGGGAGAAGGAAGTGAAAAGCTACCGGTACGGCGCATCTGCCGCGATGTTGCGAGCAATTTCCCGCTCCCAGCGCGCGCCGTTCTCCAGCAATTTATCCTTGTCATAGAAAAGCTCCTCGCGCGTTTCGGCAGCGAAAGCATAATTCGGCCCCTC
>JANNRX010000389.1:0-4466 GCA_031401875.1 Hyphomicrobiales bacterium
GGTTGACCGTGTAACCGGCGCTGTTGGCGTTGCATCCAGTTCAGCTGGCGGAACGATATCGATGCGGCGTGGTGCAGCTTTCGTACCTGCGCCGGGAGTCTCGGCCTTCGGAGGCAGTGCCGGTTGCGGCAACGGTCCTGATCTTTGTTTTTCGATCTGGCTTGGTTGCGCCGGACGCGGCAACAGAGGCTCGCGCTTGATCGTCGTCGGACGTTCTGCAGGTGTTGCACGTTCTGCAGGTGTTGCACGTACGCGCTGTTCGCCTTGTGGAACAGTCTGGCGGATGACAGGCCCCTGCTCGGGCACGCGTTGCGCAAGGTTCTCTCTGGGCTGCTCTATCCGCTGTCTCGGGAAAGGCACTCTGTCGATAATACGACCTGAAAAGACGTCCAGCACGAGACGGACCGGGCGGCCTGTCGGTTCTGTTGCCGTCACCAGAACGATATCATCCCGGTAAATCATCCGCGATGGATCACGAAAGCCTTGTGAGCGCACGATGTGCTTGATCTCGCGGGGAGTCAGCTCTTCCAGCACGACGGGAGGCTGATACGAACCACGAAAGCCAAACCATTGCGCCTGGGCAGGGCTTGATGCGCTCGTGATTGCGGCCATTGCGAAAACAAGCGCAAGGGTTGATGGGCGGAGTTTTCGGGAACCAATCAGCATATACGTCTCCTGCGGAAATGTCCTGTTTGATGCGAGGTCCAGTATCGCGCTGGCTGAACCGGGTTCAGACCAATAATGAGGACTAACAGACTGGAATTGCGGCGGGTTGAGGGCGGATTGCCTGTTCTCACCACTCCAGGGATTGCGGAGCGGATTGCAACGCTTCGACGATCCTCCGGCGGGTCGCCTGGGTTGTGCCTTGCGGGAGCTGGTCCAGCGGAAAAAAAGCCGCCTCGACAATCTCATGATCGGGCTTTTTGGGTGCGGTCTGCTCAGAATGACGGATAATATAAACCGCCACATGATCCCGCCGTGAGGCCTTGCGATTGAGATAGATTCCCAGCAATTCCACAGGGCCTGTCAGGCGGATATTGCCTTCCTCCTGCAGTTCCTTTGACAAGGCAGCTTCAAGCGTCTCGCCGGGTTCCACGCCTCCGCCTGGCATATGCCAGCCCGCGACGTAGGAATGCCGCACCAGAAAAATGCGGTTTTCACTATCCAGAACCATGGCGCGCACACCCAGTGTCATTCCGCGCGTTATGCGGGCACTGAACAGAAACGCCGCCTGCGCCAGCCGAAACAACAGAGTCGGTTTTTGCGAATCAATGGCGCGATCATCGGACATAGGAGCATTATGCTGCGGTGAGGCGGCGATTTACAGGGGTGTTTGAAATCTCCCTCTTGACCTTGGCAGCGCAACCATAAAGAGCGGTGTCAGTTTAACGCCGGTTATTGTCCTTGACCCTTCTTCTTGCCCATCTCTCTGATCCGCATGTAGGCCCGATTCATCCGCCGCGTCTGCGTGAACTCGCAGGCAAGCGACTGACAGGGTATCTCAACTGGAAGCGCGGGCGCGGTATCATCCACAATATGGACATGCTGGAGCGAATCACGGTCGATATGCTGGCGCAGAAACCGGATCATGTGGCGCTGACAGGCGATCTGGTCAATCTTGGTCTGGAGAGCGAATTCGTCACCGCTCAACGCTATGTTTCACGCGTCGGCGAGGCCGATTTTGTCAGCATCGTTCCGGGCAATCATGATGCTTACGTGCGCTCGTCGTTTCGATACATGGAGGCTTCATCGGCGCCATGGATGACGGGTGACGGCGCTTCTGCTGCGGCTTTCCCCTATGTGCGCATTCGCCGGGGCGTGGCCCTCATCGGTCTTGCATCGGGCATTCCAACCGCGCCGCTGCTGGCATCGGGAAAGCTTGGCGAGGCGCAGCTCAAAGCCCTTTCAGGCCTGCTTCGGGAGGCGCAGGCGGAAGGTCTGGTGCGCGTGATCATGATCCACCACCCGCCGACCCGCAACGGCGCATCCCGGGGGCGCGGCCTGCGCGATGCCAAGGCGTTCGAGGCTGTGATCCGCGAACATGGTGCAGAGCTCGTCCTGCATGGCCATAACCACCGCCAGTCGGTTATCCGCATTCCTGGTGCAGATGGTCTTGTTCCAGTCGTGGGTGTGGCATCGGCCTCGGCGATACCGGGGCGTCCCGCGCATCTTGCGGCCTATCATCTTTACACGATTGAACGCAGCAATGAGGCGCTGTCCGTCACAATGCAGGTGCGTGGCTTGCTGCCAAGCGGAGCGATCGGCAATATCGCTTCAGAAAAGCTTGTCTAGCGCCTCTTCAAGCCCGTGAACTGGTGTGGCGTGCCTCGAATTCCACTTGCCTTTCCACCCCTTCCCAGGCGGTATTGGAGCGGGCCTCGTAGGTTTCGGCGGCACCGACAGCAACGCGGGCGTCATCCACCACGCGCTTGTAGGTTTTCTGTGCGGGCAGCCCCGTGACCGAGCAGCGGGCTGTCAGTTTTGTCACGTGGTCTGCCATGGCCAGCAGTCGCGCCGTCACATCAAAGGGCAAGCCGCGCCAGTCCATATCAAGACCGCAGCAGATCACGCGATGTCCGGCTTGCAGCAGCGTGTGCACCAGCAGATGAAAGTCGCCGTCGAAAGAGGGTTTGTCGAAGAACTGGACCTCATCCGCAAAAAGTGTGGCTGGCTCGCCGGCCTGTGAGGAGGCCTCGGCCACAGCCGCAATGATATCCGCCACACTGGCGACAGGAAGCGCCAGATGCGACACACCATCATGGCTGACGATGGCTTTCTCGGCATAGCGGTTATCCATCGCCGGTTTGATGATGACAACTGCATTGCTTGTGTCGATCTTCGACTGATTGATGGCCTGGATCAGCGCGGAGGTTTTTCCCGCGAACATCGGGCCGGAGAAAACGGAGAGAGTGGCGATCACGGCGGTTGCTTCCAGAGAGGCTGACAGACCTCCACCAAGCATGATTCGTGACGTCCGTGTGCGCTTGCCGCTGAACTCGCATGGTCATCCACCGCAAAATATACTCCTGCCGCGAGCTTTGGCGTTTGCCCACGCAGTCGTGAATTGATCTGGCATGCCGCCTCGTAGAAACCTGTTTCAATGCTTCGATTGGCTCTTGTCCTGGTCTTTATCCTTGGAATTGTTCCGGCGGCGGTCCAGGCTTGCGGCTCCACTGAGCCATGCCGGTTCGGTCCGGACGAAGAATATCGTGTTTCGCCTCCACCGGGTTGGGATGGCAAGACACGGATTGGTGCTCTGGTGTTTGTGCACGGACATCGTGCCAGCGCGACAGAGATGATCAATTACCGCGAACTGGTGGATGCGGTTCACGCCTTGGGGTTCATGCTGGTCGCACCCCAGGGGCTTGGTGACAGCTGGTCAACGCCGGGCTCGCCCAGTGATGGCAAGCGGGATGAGGTCGCCTTCATGTCCCGCCTGATGGATGATCTCACCAAACGCTTCCCCATCGATCCCAAGCGGATTGTTGGTTCCGGTTTCAGCCAGGGCTCGTCGGTGATCTGGGAAGTGGCATGCCATGGCGACGGGCGGTTCAGCGCCTTCGTGCCGGTGGCGGGCGTGTGGTGGACGCCCATGCCAAAGGACTGCCAGGCCCCGCCGCGGCCGATGCTGCATATCCACGGTGTGGCTGACAGGGTCATGCCGCTCACCGGTCGTACTTTGGGCGGGCGCTGGAAGCAGGGTGATGTGATGCAGGCTTTCGCGACCATAAAGCGGGTGAATGCCTGCCCAGAAAGCGCCTCCGTCCGCGAGATGCGCGGCGCGCTCTCCTGCGAGATTTCAGAGAATTGCGGCAGCGGCAAACAATTGGCTTTCTGCCTGCACCAAGGGGATCACCATACCGATCCATCGTGGTTCATGGAGGTGCGGGACTGGATCGAGACCGTGCTGAAGAAGAGGGGATGATCCTGCCCTGTGGGGGCTCTCACCCCCCCGTCATGCTCATATGCCGCCCAACCGCCGGTGCCCTCGTCCGGCGGTCAATCACGAAATCATGCCCCTTGGGCTTGCGCGTGATGGCTTCATCGATGGCTGCATAGAGCAGCGCATCGCTTTCCGACGCCCGCAATGGCTTGCGCAGATCGGTTGCGTCTTCCTGTCCCAGGCACATGAACAGGGTGCCGGTGCAGGTTACGCGGACACGGTTGCAGCTTTCGCAGAAATTATGCGTGAGCGGCGTGATGAAGCCGAGGCGTCCGCCGGTCTCTTTCACATCGGTATAACGCGCAGGGCCGCCGGTTCCGTAAGTGCTGTCTGTCAGGGTGAAGCGGTTCATCAGGTCGGCCCTGAGCCTTGACAGCGGCAGGTACTGATCGACACGATCGCCATCGATATCGCCCAGCGGCATCACTTCGATAAAGGTGATGTCCATGCCCTTCTCATGGGCCCAGCGGATCGTCATCCGGCCTTCGTTGCCATGCTCCGGCCCGCGCCACTGCCGCCAGCA
>JANNRX010000390.1:0-2936 GCA_031401875.1 Hyphomicrobiales bacterium
GCAATTCCACGAAAACGACTGTAACGCCGTGCTCAGGCAAAGCGTGAGGCGCAGTGACACGGGCTCCCAGCGTATTCTCATAGAGTTTTGTTGCAGCAGCCAGATCTTTTACCGCAATGGCAACATGATTGAGGCGACCCAGCATCAGCAGTTTTTTCCCTTATGCGCCAAATTCTTGCAACCTCACGTTATCATCAAACCAGAGTCACCATGACATGGCAGACCGGCTTCTTGTCCCATTCACGCGAAATACCATTGCGCAAGCCGCGCTCCACAAACTGCCTGACAGCCTGGGGATCACGGCGCTTGTTCTTTGGAATTGTTTCCAGAAGATCTTCTGCAAGCTCAAGAATGAAACTATCAAGGCTTTCACCCGTTGTGGTTTTTGATGGCAGACCTGTCGTCAGGATTTCCGCATCGCTCATCAGCTTGCCGTTGACGTCCATCGCAATCGCAACGGAAACCACACCTGCAAAAGACAGCTTGCGGCGTTCTGGCAGGGCGCGATCCTGGCCGTCAATCAGGATATCGCCATCCTTGTAGATCCGGCCGGCCTGGACACGGTCGATGACCCTGGCGTCGCCCGTGAGCTGCACCATGTCGCCGTTGAAGGCGCGGATCACGGTTGGAACGCCCTGCGCCTTGGCAAAAGTCGCATGCTCCGTCAGATGCGCCGTTTCGCCGTGGGCGGGAATGGCAACCTTGGGCCTGATCCATTCATAAAGGCGCTTCATTTCGTCACGCCGCGGATGTCCGGAGACATGCACGAGATGGGTGCGGTCCGTGATCACCTCGATGCCCTGCAAGTAGAGCCCATTGATGATATTGCCGACTTCCTTCTCATTGCCCGGAATGGTGCGTGACGAGAACACCACGAGGTCACCCTTTGAAAGCGTCACATCGGGGTGTTCGTTGCGCGCAATACGGGCGAGCGCCGCGCGCGCCTCACCCTGGCTGCCTGTCAGCAATGCCACCACCTTGTCGGGCGGCAGGTAGCCATAGGCATCCGCATTGCGGAAGGGTGGCAGCCCTTTGAGCATGCCAAGCTCTCCAGCTACCTGAACCACACGGTCCATGGCGCGGCCAACGCAGATCACCTCGCGGCCGCAAGCCTGTGCGGCCTCGGCAACGGAACGCATCCGCGCCACATTGGAAGCAAAGGTGGTGACGGCCACGCGGGCAGGCGATGACGCGATCAGCGTTTTCAAGGTGGCCGCAACCTCTTTCTCCGATGGCGAAACGCCATCACGGAAGACATTGGTCGAATCGGAAATCATGGCGAGAACGCCTTCGTCGCCGATCTCGCGCAGGCGCTTCTCGTCAGTCGGCAGGCCGACGACAGGCGTCGGGTCTGTCTTCCAGTCACCGGTATGCAGGATCGTGCCCGCCTTGGTGCGGATGGCAAGCGCGCAGGCTTCCGGGATCGAATGTGCAACGGCGATGAACTCCACCTCGAAACCGCCAATGGTATGACGGCTGCCCTGTTTCACTACAGTGACAGGAATCTTGGGAGCACCCGGTTCGGACAGACGCCGCACTTCCAGCAGGTCGGCAGCAAATTCAGTCATATAGACCGGCGCGCCAAGCTTCGGCCAAAGGGCGGCAAGCGCGCCAAAGTGATCTTCATGAGCATGCGTGATGATGATGGCTGCAAGGTTCTTGCGCTCGCTTTCGGCAAAGCGGGTATCGGGCATAATAAGATCAATGCCTGGCGTGTCTGGCCCACCAAAGGAGACGCCGACATCAACCATGAGCCATTGCCGGTTCTTGCCCTGCCCAAGGCCGTAAAGGGCGGCATTCATGCCGATCTCGCCAAGACCACCCAGCGGCACGAAAAACAGATCGGAAGCTTGCGAAACAGGAGATTTGGTCATGCGACGGACAAGCTCATTCATTCAAGAAATCGTGAGACTGCTCATGGGGCGCAAAGCCTCACTTGTCGAGAGGAAACACGTCCCCCGCGTCGATCCGCATCAGTCCCGTATCTGTTTCAAGCAGCAGGCGCCCATCAGAATCAATATCCGTGAAGATGCCAGTCAAGGCACCCGCATCCGCACGCACCGTGATCAACTGATGAAGATGCGCAGCCGATGCAAGCCAGCGCTGACGCACAAGCGGAAAGCCTGAGCCATCGCCAAAGCATTGCAGTTCCTCCGCAAGGCACAATGACAAGGCTTCAAACAGCAAGGATGCGGTAATGCCGGCATCATACACCCGCAGTGCTGTCGCGGCGTAAGGCGTATCATCGGGATGAGCCACAACGTTGATACCAATACCGATGGCAACCGCCCTGCCCTGCTGCAAGCCTTCGAGCAGCAGGCCGGAGGTTTTGGCTCCGTTCAGCAAAAGATCATTCGGCCATTTCAGGGCCACCCGGCACTGACGCGGCAGCAGCTGCTCGACAGCGCGCACAAGCGCCACGCCAGCCACAAAACCGAGCTTCGGCTGATCCCGCTGCGGACAAGGTGACAGCATCAGCACGGTCATATGCAGATTGCCGGGGGGGCTACGCCAGAGCCGTCCCTGTCTGCCGCGACCGCCTGTCTGCTCCTCACCAACAATCCAGAGCCTGCCAAAACCGAAATCAGCGGCCTGACGGCGCGCTTCATCCATCGTGGAATCAATGCTGGGAAAATACAGCAGCCGGTCGCCGCCTGCCGCCAATGCCTCAGGCAGTTCCAATCAGAACAGGCTTTTAGCGGCAGCGCCAGCCGCTGCGACCAGAGGCCCTGCGAACAGGCCGAACAGGATCACGAAACCAGCCGTGAGCGCGATCACAGCCCGCACTTCGATGGCACCATCACGGTAGTCCGCAGCAGGTTCGTCGAAGTACATCACCTTCACGATGCGCAGATAATAGAAGGCGGAGACGACGCTGGCGACAATGCCAATGACAGCAAGCACGTAGAGCTTGGCCTGAATGGCTGCTGCAAAAG
>JANNRX010000391.1:0-9524 GCA_031401875.1 Hyphomicrobiales bacterium
GCGCTCCAGCATCACGGCTTGCATTGCCTGACGCAGCTTTGCGTGAAAGGTCCGTTCCGGTCTGGGTTCAGCCAGTCTTGTGGCCTGCATCGTCAAAGTTGAGCCGCCAGAGACGACCCTGCCATGCCGAAGCATCAAAGCACCGGCGCGAACCATCGCCAGAGGATCAATACCGGAATGCGCGTGAAAGCGCTTGTCCTCGTAGGCCATCAGCATGGCGAGATACCGTGGATCGACATCCTCCGCGCTGACAGGAAGACGCCAGCGCCCCTCTTCGGTGGTGAAGGCGCGCAGCAATCGTCCTTCCCGATCAAGGATCACAGGCGAGCGCTCCGCCGTCAGATCCAGATTGATTGGCGGCAAGCGATAGGCATAAATCGAAAGGCCAAGGGCCAGGCCAATCCCAACCACGCACAAGCCCGGCAGCAAGGCCGCAGCCCCGCGTTTGAGCAGGGTCATGCCATGGCGCAACCGGAAGATGGACGCTTTCATCTCGCGGGCGCGATCTCGACGATGCCGAAAGCGGTGCGTCCGAAGCGATCAGGGCGATACATATCCTCCGTGACAGCGGCGGGATGCACATAACGACCGGGCGAGACAGCCCGCACGATATAAGCCACGCCAAAGCTTGTGGTTTTCTGATTGGCTTCCCGGGTGAAGGCCGCAACGAAGCGGTCATCGCGGGATTCTGTATGCACCGGCTTGTCCTCATCACTGAGCCAGCCATTCTCCTTGAGCCAGGGCAGGCCATCCAGCGTTGCGCCCTCTGTCAGATTGCGGTTTTCGATCTCAAGGCCGGATGGCAGCGGATCAACAACCATGATGCGACCAAAGCTTGATATGCGCTCGCTGGATTTGATCGCGATAACATAACGCTCGTTCTGCTTAAGCCTGCCGGGATCAACCACCTCGCCTTTCATGGTGAAAATCTGACGTTGTACGGCGTATCCCTGATCGAGTGCGGGCTCTGGCGTTGCAGGCGTGCCTGAGACAGTCAGCACGGCGCGGGCCGCCGTCTGACCTGCATTGGCGATCACCAGCGGTGTGGCCTCCAGCGCTTCAGCCGTAACATTGCGATAATAGGAACCGCGACGTTCGACGCCATTGACGGAAAGCGTGAGTGCAGCCGCATCTGTTGCAAGCGCCTGGGCGGCCAGCACCATCCACATCTGTTCCTGCGTGGAGGTGGAGGCCGCATCATTGCGGACGCGTTCCACGATTGCGCTGGCACGCTGGATATCCGCTTGATCGCTATTGGTTTCAGCAAGCAATGCCAGAATACCGGCACTGTCTCTGAGCCGTGAGCCGTAATCTGCCCGGGACAACCGCGCATCGGCAGTAGCGGCCTGCATGGCAGTCAGTGCGCTGTTGAAGGCGGCTTTGGCGCGGCCACGATCTCCCAGCAAGGCAAGCCCGGCGGCGATCTGCCCACGCGCCAGAGGTGAGGCAAATTCCGCAATCTTGTTATCGGCGAGATAGCGCAGATCACCCATCACGGCCCTGCCGTTGCGGGCCAGCACATAGGTTGCATAGGCAAGGCCGGAAGCCTCTTCCTGGCGCAGTTCGCCGGTGTTGACGACCTGATTGCGCAAACGATCCATGGCCAGAGTGAAAGCCACTTGCGGGACAGCAATATTGCGCTCGCGCGCGCGGGTCAGAAAATCAGCGGTGAAAGCATCCAGCCACAGGTCATCGCTGCTGCCAACGCCCCAGAGCCCGAAGGAACCATTGGCACTCTGGCGCGTCAGGACCCGTTCCAGTGCCTCCCTGACCCGCTCATCCGCATTGCCGTCCAGGCCAAGATCCGCCATTGGCGCCAGTCTGTTGACATAGAGCAAGGGCAGGGCGCGACTGATGGTCTGTTCGGTACAGCCATAGGGGTAGCGATCCAGCGCCTTGAGCAAGGCAGGCACATCAAGCGACGCCAGCGGCGACACGGAAACCGCGATACGCGCGGTGCCGGGCAACATATCCGCCGCCAGTTCCCCCGAGATCGTCAGCCGTCCACCATTGGCTTCAAGAGGCCGAATGACGCGCCGGGCGATGGTGTTGCCGCCGGGCTGAAGACGCAGGACATGCGATTGCGTTGCGTCAATGCCATTGCCGGTCAGACGCAGATCGAATGTGGCGCTGCCAGCACCACCTGCCGTCACCGGGATCGTCAGTTCGGCCTTGCCGCCCGCGGCCAGCCTCAACCTGCGGCGTGTGGCATCTGCAGGAATGATCACAGGGCCGCTGACATCAAGATCCACCGTGTATTCACCGGCCGGGGCTTCCACATTGTTGATTGCGATATGAAAGCGGGATTGATCGCCGATATTCATGAAACGCGGCAATGTCGCTTGCATGACGACCGGATCACGCGCCACGACCTCCGTTGAGGCCTGACCCGTCCTTGTGGCTGACCAGGCCGTTGCCATCACGCGGATGGTGCCGTTGAAAGCCGGAATCTGGAATGCGGTCTTCACCGTGCCGTCAGCGCCCACGCGCAAGACGCCGGAATAGAAGGCCACGGGCTGCTGTGTCGGCACATCTCCCTCAACGCCGGCGGCTTTGGCGTCGCCTCCTGAGCGGATTGCGCCACGGATTCCCTGCATGCCGTCAATCAGATACGCATAGAGATCGCGGATTTCGTGCCCAAGCAAGCGCTGACCGAAGAAATGCTCGGTCGGATTGGGTGGTTGATGCCGCGTCAGGTTCAGGATGCCGACATCGACAGCCGCGATTGTGACATAGGCCTCTTCGCCAGCAGCCAGTCCTGAAAGCTTGACCGGGATTTCAAGTGGCTGTCTTGGGCGCATCAGTTTGGGTGTGCCGAGTTCCACCGAAAGAGTGCGGCTGGCGCGATCCACCGTGAACCACGCAAGGCCTATGGCGCGGCCAGGCATTCGCCTGGCAACCTGATCCAGCGGACGGTGTGCCAGCACGATGGCATAGGCGCTCGCACCCCATTCGGGCTTGACGGCCAGATCCAGTGCTGCACCCGAAGTGCCGACATCGACCGTGCGTATTTCGTGCAGCTTGTCTCCCAGAATGGCGATTGTCGCTTTTCCTGCAAAGCGTGGCGCTATCCTGAGCTTGATCATCTCACCCGCAGCATAGGCCTGCTTGTCGAGCGCGACATCCAGGACATCAGGCGTTTCCGCTGTCTTGTCCGCTTCATAGCCGATGGTGAATTCAATCGCTGTCTCGGCGCCAGTATTGCCATCGGCGCTGACATCAAGGCGGTAGCTGCCCCAGTTCACAGGGGCCGCAATGCGGGCGGGCGCTGTGGTGCTGACGTCAACCGCACCATCGGCCACGCGCCGTGCTGTTTTCACGCCCTCGTAGTTCCAGCGCCCATCCAGAAAGAACCACTGATAATTGCGGCTGATGCGCGAGAGCGTCCATTTGACATTCTTGCGCTCCACGCGACGTCCGTCACCCTGTGCTGCAATGACATCGAAAGTGGCGATCTGGCCATCGCCAAGACTGTCGTCCTCGAACAGTTTCTTGACACCGATGGCGAGCCCTTTGGGTGTGATGGGCAACGTGATGGTGCGTGTGATGGCGCGACCACCGGGTTCGCCAACACGGATCGCGAATTCCGCCTCGACCGGGCGCGTTGTCTGCGCTTCTGTCAACGGGATCGACAATCGCACACGCCCGTCGTTGCCGGTTTTTGAAGGTTCCTCCATGGCGTTCTTAACCGCAGAGAAGTCCTCGCTGGTCAGCCCGACCTGATATCCTTCAAACCCCGGTATTGCGCTTTTGGTGGCAAGCCGGAGGGTTATGTCAGCATTCACTTCAAGGTCAGCACCAACAGCTCCGTACAGATATTTTGCCCCAACATCGATTTCCGCCGGCTCTCCCGCCTGAAGCAGGGCTTTGGCAGCCTTGAGTTCCAGTTCCAGTTTTTCCGGGACGTAATCCTCAACAAGGAATGTCACATCCCCCAGCGCATCACGCTTGGGGTCAGTGTAAGCCTGGATGCGCCAGGTTCCGGGCGAGATGCCAGCCAGCAGTGGCAGGGAGAAAGCCCGCCCTCCCGCGCCTTGATCATCCACCACCTGGCGACGGTGCTCAACCCCATCGGGGCGACGCACGATCAGTGTGAGCGGAACGCCCGTGACGGCCGAACCCTTCACATCACGCAGCAATGTCGTGACATAGACGGTTTCGCCAGAGCGGTAGACGCCTCTCTCGGTGAAAACATATGCGTCAAGAGCTGCAGGCGCGATGCGGCCCTTGACGCCGCGATCACTCAGATCAAACGCCGTCTGTTTCAGATCAAGAAAGCCGTGGTCGCCGCCCAGCACAGCCTGCACAAGGCCGGGGGCAAGGCCACCCTGTCCGCGCGCGAGGCCTGCATCAAAACGGGCATAGCCATTGGCATCCGTGCGTGTTGTGCCCAGCACCTCGTTGTTGCGGGCAATCAGCTTCAGTTCAGTGTTGGCCATGGGCGCTGCATTTGCCAGCGAGCGCGCCAGAACATGCACGCCATCCGGCCCCGAAAAGGCCGTCAAACCGATATCCGAGACAACGAACCATTGCGTGGCACCGATGCTGCCTTCGCCGGAATCGTCCCCGTCCACCGAAGGACTGGTGGATTGCTCCGCGGGTTTTGCCAGCATCACATAAATGCCGGGCTTCAGTTCGCCCACTGCTTCGGTCACCGGAAAAGCCGTCGTTACATCCTTATTCAGTTCAGACGTGATATCCATCACGCCAGACCAGACTTTCATGCCGCGCTCGTCGATAATACGCTTGGCATCGCTTGCGCTGAGTTGCGACAGAAACTCTTCGGAATGCACGGTGTTGATCAGGTTGCGCTCGCCGATGCGCAGGATATCGACGCCCACTTTTCCGGTATTGACCGAAACCAGCGGAATGCCCTGCTGGCCAGTGCGCGGCAGTACATAGTTCTTGCCACTGAAACGAACGCTGGGCTTTCTGTCACGCACATAAATATCGTAATCGGCTGATTTGAGCAGCACTTCGTCGGGGATTGCGGAGGGCAGACCGCGGCGGATCACCATGCCATAACGCTCGCCATGACGGAGGCCTTCAACGCAGACCTGGCGGTCTTCGGCGGTCACTGCGAAGTCCCCTTTGCCGCCGGTGATGGCGACATAGGAGGTGAAATCGATCCGGCCTCTCGCCAGGGGCTCGGAGAAAGTGAAACAGGCGCGCGGGCTCGCCAGATCGGCATCAATCTTGTTCTCGATCAGCCGGAATCCGCGCTCTTCGCGCAGTTTCTCATAGGTCATGCGCACAGTGGCTTTGTCATCCAGGTCAAGACTCAGCCGATACGCTGCAAGGGCGGGACGCCAGTTTTCACGTCGGGTGAAAATATCGCCAAGCAGCGCCAGCGAGGTGGCTTCGTCGGTCTTTGTGCGCGCCCGCGTGTAGCTTGCATAAGCAGCGGCCATAGCGCGCTCTGCCATGTCATAGCGTTCACGAAAATCTCTTGGATCAACGGCCAGAGCCGCCTGCGCCATCAACCGCCATGCTTCGGGAGAAGCGGCATCTGCCAGCACAGCGGCATTGGCAAATTGCAGGGCCCGGCGCGCATCGCTGCGTGTGAGCGCGGCCTGTGCCTCGCGGAGCAGGGTGACTACTGGCTGGGAGGAGGGGGCTGTTGCCACACTTCTGAGCCGTTGCTCGATACGGGTTGCTTCCTGCGCAAGGTCATCGCGAACAAAAGCTTTTTGTGCCGATGCAGGAAAAGCGATCAGCAGCGATGCACCAAGCCAAAGCAGAAACACGAGTATTTTTTGCATGAAACTGTTCGACATGACATTCTCCGCTTCAGCAATAGGGTGTCAGCAATCGCACATCATTGTCAGCATCCGATGTGACACTGATACCAGCGACGATGAGGTTATCACCTGATGTCATACTCGCAAGGCAACAATTGTGGCTTGCCATGCAACGTCAGTCATCGCTCTATAGGGCAGAGGAGAAAGTTCATGCAAAGCAGCGCGCGGCTTGTGTTGATGCAGCGGAACGCCCTTGCGGCCCTTGCATGTTGTTTCCTCACGGGATTTCCCCTGCCTTCTGTAGCGCAAAACCCGGCACCTGCTCCGCAGATTGCTGATCCCCGACAGGTTGCGGCACAATCTGCCTTCGAAGCGCTGCCAGAAGCGGAACGCAAGGCGATCCAGTCTGACCTGATCTGGGCAGCAGATTTCTCCGGGGCGGTCTCAGGCGGCTTCGGACCTCTCACCTTTCGTGCCCTGCAGGCTTTCGAGCGCAGCAACGCGACGCAAGTGGATGGCATCCTGAGTCCTGCCGAGCGAAAAATTTTAGCGACTGCGGCTCAAAAACAGCGGGATGCTGTTAAATTCACGATGCGAACAGATGAAAAATCGCAAACCCGCATCGGGTTGCCGGAAGCGTATCTGACGCGCAAGGACGTGAATGCTCTGGGCGGAAGCCGCTGGCAGAGCGCGGATCAGGCTGTCACCTTCGATACATTCGTGTCATCCACCGAAACACTCGAACAGATGTTCGAGCGTGTGACCCCGCCCAACACTCCGGCGCGCAAGGTGACTTACAAACTTCTTCGGCCAGAGTTCTTTGTTGTCACGGGGGAAACACCCACAGGCAAGTTCTACCGGCGTGTGGTCAAGGGACCAGCTGGCGTCAAGGGGTTCACACTGGGATATGCCAAAGCCTCCGCGCAGCCCTGGGACCGGCTCGTCATCGCGATGGCCAATGCGTTCGAGCCATTTCCCGGCCCTTCGCCTGTCACGCCAGCTTCTGTCCTGGCGACAAATCCTGTCGTGTCTTCCGGGCCAGCCCCGGTGCGGGCCCTGGAACCGCGCCGCTTCGCCAAATCCGCTACCGGATTGATTGTTGCCGACGGCAAGGTGCTGACGGCAACGGCTGGCCTTGCAGAATGCAGGGGTGCCAGCATTGGCGGTGTGGCTATTGCCAATAGCATCAGTGATGCCGCATCGGGGCTTAGCCTGAGCAATGTTGCCGGAGTAAAGCGCAAGGCCCTGACGCTCGCCATGTCTGCCCCGGTCTCGCCTTTGCTGACATTGGCGCATGGCGTGTCAGGGGATGCTCCTCAAGGTGAGCGCAGTCTTCTGGTTATTCCAGCGACAATAATCAGCGGAGCGGTCGTCGGTGCATTCCAGCCCGGTGCTGCGGGTGCGCCTGTTCTGGATCGTTCGGGACGCCTCGCCGGGATGCTGATCACGGATCCTGGTGCGAGACTTCAGGTCGCAGGAACCGTGATTGCCGCACGCCAAAAAATAGCAGATTCCGCCATGATTGCGCGGTTTCTCGGCGCACAAGGCGTAGCGCTGCCAGAAGGAGCGGATAGCGCTCCCCGATCCAGCGGCCAGATTGTGAGCGAAACATCGTCCGGAATTGTGGCTATCCGTTGCTTGCCCTAAAGTTGTAGCAGCGGACCATTGGCTGCCCGGGCATCGGCGGAATCATGCGTTACCAGCAGCACCGGCAACTGTCGTTTCGCAGCATGGGCGAAAACAAAGGCGCGGAACTCTTCCCGCAGTTCGGCATCGAGCTTGCCGAAGGGCTCGTCGAGCAACAACGCGCGCGGCTCTGAAAGCAGCGTCCGCAACAGGGCCACGCGTGCTTTTTGTCCTCCGGAAAGAGTGGCGGGATCACGGTCCATGAAACCCTCAAGACCCGCTTCTTTCAATGCCATTGCAGCCACTTCGCGCCGCTCGGAGCGGCTTCTGAATGGATCGCGTGGCAGTCCGAACAGAAGGTTGCTGCCGACTGAGAGATGCGGAAACAGGATCCCTTCCTGAAAAAGCACACCAAGCCGTCTTTCTTCGGCTGGTTTTCCATCCACGGCGTCGCCGTCAATGATCACGCTGCCATGCCCCTCGAAGGCGGAGCGATCCATGAACCCACCGACATAGGCCAGCAATGTCGATTTGCCCGAGCCGCTCGGCCCCATGATGGTAGTGACGCTGCCCGGCGCAACCGTGACATCCAGATCCTTGATTAGGGTGACAGGCCGCCCGCGCATCGCAATGGTAACGCTTCTCAGTTCCAGTGCACCGGGCTCGATCATCGGCAATGTCATCGCGCAAGACCGCGTCGATTGGCAAACAGAATTGCGGGAATGGACAGCGCCAGGGCATAGGCGGCTAAAGGCAGCGCGGACTGGAAGAGAACCAGCATGCCGGTGATGCGCCGGTCGGCACCATCCGACAGCGTTACAGCTTCGGTGGTCAAGGTCACGACGCGCCCGCTGCCTGCGAATAACGTCGGCAGATACAGGGTGACGCTGACCGCAAAACCGACGGCAGCCGCGGCCAGCAATGGCCTTGTCAGAAGTGGCAGTTTGATTGCCAGAAAGATGCGCAGAGGCGAGGCACCCAGAGCGGCCGCACCTGCGATATAGCGCGGGTCAAGGGACCGGAACGGATCAGCGAGTGACAGAAAAACATAAGGCATGACAAAAATCGTGTGAATCCAGATCACGGCGAGCAGGGTTCCGTCGAGGTTCAAGCGGATCAGCAGAACCTGGACGCCGAACAGAAAGGCGATTTGCGGAGCAAGCAAAGGTACATAGAGCATCCACACGATAGCCTTGCCCGGATGCAACCCTTGTCTCTGTTCGTTCTCAAGGCAGCCAAGTGCCAGAAGCAGCGCAAGGATAACCGTTGTGATTGCGATGAAAACAGTTGTGATTGCAGGCGCAAGGACGTTCTGCACGAGTGTATCAAATTGAGTGATGCGCCAGTTTGTCGGCAAAGCATCTGGAAAGCGCCAGATTCCGGCGAAAGCCCAGAGGCTCATGCCGATGAGAGAAACAATACCCAGAACACCCAGCAGAACGGCTAACCAGCCCGCAGCGCTGACGAGGCTGCCGCCCAAGCGGTTTGATCCACCATGTTCGATCCAGCGCAGTGCCAGACGCGATACAGGGCGCTCCATCAAACGCCACAGGGTAATGCAAAGGGCAACCAGCACAAGCTGAAGCATCGCGGCTGCGGCGGCTGGATAATAAAGCGTGAGATTGAAATTCGCGAACCAGCGCACGGCGAGCACGGCAAGGGGAGGGGCTGTGCCAGGCCCGAGGATCAGCGCCATATCGACAACGGAAAGCGAGAAGGCGAGCACGGCAAAGACCGGCAACCGGATTTGGGGATAGACCTGCGGAAAAATGGTCTTGATCCAGGCAATGGCAGGCCTCTGCCCCAAGGAACGCGCTGTTGCCAGTGTCGGCGCGACAGCGACTTGCGATGTCGCTGCAAGGATCATCAATATCAGATAGGGCACTTCTTTGAGCAGCAGGCCAGCCACAAGCGCCAGTCCCAGTGGATCCTGTATGGTAATGATGTCGGTTGGCGGGCGATCATAGCCCGTGGCCCATGGCGAGAGCAGCCGCATTATCCAGCCACTGGGGGCCACCAGAAAGGCAAAGCCGAGGGCGATGGCGCTGTGCGGAGCGGCCAGCAGGGGGGCGAGCCAATGCCGAAACCGGTTCAGCGAGGCGTTCTGAGCCGTGAAAGCGCAGAAGCTCACGGCAATCACCAGCGAGATCAATGTCG
>JANNRX010000392.1:0-4683 GCA_031401875.1 Hyphomicrobiales bacterium
TGTCGACGTAGGGGCGGTTCACACGGGCGACGGCCTGAAGCAGAACGTGATCCCGCATCGGCTTGTCCAGATAGAGACAATAAAGCAATGGCGCATCGTAGCCTGTTAACAGCTTGTCCGTGACGATCAGTATTTTCGGGTCTTTGTCGACCTTCTTGAACAGAAGGCGGACATCTTCCTCGCGTTCTTCGGTCAGTTGAAGTTCAGCCACAAGCGGGCGGTCCACCACGTCGGCGGCATTCTCGGTATAAACAGCCTCGATCCATTCTGACGGCAACAGTTTGTCGAGTGCCTGCTTATACTTGGCGCAGGCCTCACGATCGACGGCGACGACGAACGCTTTGTAGCCAAGTGGGAGCACGTTTTCCTTGAAGTGCTGGGCGACGAACGCAGCCACTTTTTCCACACGATCATCAGCCTTCAGGAAAGCCCGGAGGCCAACTGCTCGGTCAAGCACCTTGTTCAGTTCTTCGATGTCGGTCACGCCCTCAGCGGCGGCAAGCTCGAAGAATTCCTTGTCCAGTCGATCAACCGGCACGGTCATTTCGCTCGGTGCCAACACATGTTTGATAGGCAGCGTGGTTTCGTCGGCGATCGATTCCTTGATCGAATACTTGTCGAGATAGCCGGTTTCGTCCTCGGCCCCGAAAATCTTGAACGTGCCTGTGCCCTGTTCGGTGTTGGCGATCGGCGTCCCCGTGAAGCCGATGATCGTCGCGTTTGGAACCGAGGCCATAAGATAGGTGCCCAGATCCTTTGCGACCGACCGGTGAGCCTCGTCGATGAAGACATAAATGTTGTCGCGGATAGAGGAGTCCTTTCGGATCGCCTCGAATTTGTGGATCATCGCGATGATCAGGCCGCGAAAATCCGCATCCAGCAGCTCCTGCAGCTCGGCCTTGTTGCGGGCCCGCCTGATGGCGATGTCTTGGTTCTGCATTTCGCCCAGGACGCGCTCGACCCAGCCTTTCAACTGCCCTTCAAGTTCGGTGCGATCCACGACTAGGATCACGGTGCCGTTCTTGAACCGGTCTTTCTGCTCAAGGATCAGTTTGGCAGCTGTGAGCAGGGTAAACGTTTTGCCCGATCCCTGCGTGTGCCAGACGAGACCGCGCGTCTTGGCCGGATCGGCGCAGCGCTCAACGATGGCGTCGATGGCGCGGCGCTGATGCTGGCGAAGGATCGACTTTCGCGTCTCGCTGTCCTGAACATAGAACAATATCCAGTGCTGGAGCGTGCGCAGGAAATCGGTGCGCTCGAAGAACGCCTGCACGGCAAAGCGATAGGCTTCATCGGGCGTTTGCTTCCAGCGCGCCATATCGCGGCGGGTGGCATTCCAGGTGACGCCATACCAGTAGTCGAGTAAATGCGTGACGTTGAGGATCTGCGGTGTGCCGATCAGTTCCGGGGTCTCGATCTCATACCGGCGCAGTTGTTTGATGCCGCGTTCGATGGCGTCGCCATCTTTTGGGTTCTTGTGTTCAACGATGCAAACTGGCACGCCGTTGATGCAAAACATCACATCAGCCCGGTTGCCCTTTCGGGCGGGCGGCTTCAGCGTCCATTCCCAAGAGACATGAAAGGCGTTGGCATCAGGATGATCGAAGTCGATCAGCTGGACGCGGCGATGGCGTTTTTCGGCCTCGTCATACCAGCCGCGCTCGCCGCGCAGCCACATCAGCATTTCCCGGTTGCCGTCAACGGTCGCTGGGATCGCGTCAAGGGTCTCAATGATCGAACGCAGTGCCTCGGGCGCAAGCCACGCGTTGAATTCAGACAGCTTGGCCTCAAGTTCATCGCGGAGCAGCATTCCTGCTTCGCCCCCACGCTTCTGCTTGGCAACGTCTGGGGTGAGGGGCGTCCAACCTATTTCGGCCGCATGCTTGACCATAGGAAACTGAACGGTGCCTGCTTCGCTGATCTTGAGGTCGCTCATGATATTGCCTTGCCTACGTCAGCTGCAGTGAACTCTTGATCCTCCAGTTGATCGACGGAAGACAAGAAGTGCTGCAGCAAAGCCTCCGACGCCGATTCCACAATTCGTCGAGATTCTCTTAGAGCCTTTTTCTTGGCTTCCACTGCATCAAGCATCGACACGATATGACGCTGTCTATCAATAGATGGAACGCGTACGTCGAATGATTCAAGAACGGGAATGTTGACGCCGCCTTTAAGGCGATCCCCCTTATTCTGATCAATATGATCCCAATAATCACGAGTCTGGAGAACATAGTAGAGATAGCGGGGCAAAATTTTTTTAGGTATGGCTCGGATACGGATAAGGTAGGACGCAAACACAGCCAAAGGGCAGTCAGATATGAAGTATGATTTTCCCGTTGTAGCTCCAATTCGTGCGATAACAATATCGCCTGCAAAAAGGCGCTTGTCTTTGAGAGTGCGTTCATCACAAACGCAATAGGGTACACTATCCCAGTCAACGTGACCTTCTTGAATGTCAGTAATACGCAAGAACCTAGGTCCTACCGCTACGCTCGATGCCGTTTCTGTGTATCCATACTCCGGGCGCTCAATGAAATCAGACAAAGGTTTCGGCTCGAGCGCTGCTTGGTCCTCATCAACTACTGGGGTGACGTTTGGTCCAGCAAGATGTACAGGGAGCAATGATCGAAGGGCTGCCAACATAGCTTCATTTGCCTTGATCTCGATGTTTTGCGAGAGTTCGAGCTGCGCCGCTATGCCTTCGATGGAATGGGAACCAGCTACATTATTGCTTTTCACCCAACGCGCAGGGCTGAGATTGTAATCGGCGGCAACAATTTGCTCCCTTGAAACGATAGCGATTTCGCCGTCTACTGGGTCGCCACTCAGAAAACGAGCGGCCAACGAACGAACTGCATCTTGAGGAATGTAGTTCTTTGGTTTGCCCTTCTGAACGACTTTACTGGCGTTGAGCAGAACAACATGTCCCTTGCGCGAAGCTGACTTTCGCTTGTTCAAAACAATAATGATCCCGGCGGCAGGAGTATTGTAGAATAGGTTCACCGGCAGCAGGATCACGCCATCGATCAGGTCATGATCGACGAACCATTTACGGATATTACGCTCCTTGTCCTCGTTCTTCGAACCCGAACCGCGCGTGACCGCACCGGTATCGAGCACCACAGCCGCGCGGCCATGTTCGTTCAGGCAGGCAAGGGTATGCTGAAGCCAAGCCCAATCGCCCTTACCGGTGGTGACACCACCGGTGGTGCGAAACCGGTCGAAAGGATCATTTGCAAATACTTCCGGCGCGAAGGGTTGGTTCCACATCGGGTTGGCGACAACGATATCGTGGCCGCGCACCTTGCCCTCGTTGGTTCGGAACTTGGGATTGATCATCGTGTCGCCGCGGGCGATCTCGATTTCCATGTCGTGGATGATTCCGTTCATCTGCGCGACGGCATAGCTTTCAGCCATAAGCTCCTGTCCGGTCAGTTTCAGTGGCACCTTGGCCATCGGATCAAGCTCGCGCGCCACAAGCTGGAGCTTGACCAGAAGGCCTGCCGACCCGCAGGCATAATCATGGCAGTCCTCGCCTGGGCGGGGCCGCATGATGTGCGCCATCAGGAAGCCGACCTCGGTCGGCGTGAAAAACTCGCCCGCGCTCTGACCGGAGCCTTCCGCAAACTTCCGCAGTAGATACTCATAGGCGCGCCCGAGGAAATCGGGCTGCACATCGGCGAGGCCGAGGCGATAGCGTGGATCGGAGAACGTCTCGACCACAAGGCGCAGTTTGGCCGGGTTGATATCGCGCTCGCCGTTTCTTTCGGCCGCGAAGTCGACCACGTCGATCACGCCAGAAAGCTGGGGGTTCTGTTTGACGACGGCGCGCACGGCCTTGGTCAGATGCTCGCCGATGTCTTTCGGTTTGGTGGTGATGCCCTTGTCATCGAGCGGCCATTCAACGACCTGGCGCCCGCTGATTGCGCCCCAGCGCGCCTCGGGCGGCAGATAGAAGCGAAGCAAAGAATGATCGCCCTCAGCAATCTCAAGCGCGGTGTCGCGATCACCGTAGTCTTCAGCAAGGCGGGCGATCTCGTCGTCAAAAACGTCTGAAAGCCGCTTAAGAAACAGAAGCGGCAGCAGGTAGTCCTTGAACTTAGCGGCGTCCTTTTCTCCCCTGATGGAGCAGGCGGCATCCCAAAGCATCTGTTCCATCGATTTGGTCGACGGCGCGGCGCCGGGCGATGTGCGGCGACGACGGGTTACCCCAGCCGCTGGCTCGCCCGGTTCACCGCCATCTTCAGCAGTGTCGATGCCAGCCTCTTGTGCTAGTGCTGAGATCACCTCTCGCGCCGCCTTCTGCGGTAGGTTTGATCCGCCTTCCCAGCGGTTAACCGTCGCGAATGACACGCCGAGTCGCTCGGCGAGCTGTTCCTGCGTGAAGTCCATTCTTGTTCGAATTGCGCGAAGGGTCGCGGCTACAGCTTGTACGTTTGTCATGTTTGCTATATTTGATATAAATCAGACCGTGTCAAGTGTGAGTCGCCTGGCTGGTTTGCTAGCCAGAGTGCGCGTATCGGTGCTCAGCTTGACATTTTGAACCGAAGCGATCCTAAATAGGGATCATATCGCTTGATCCTGAAGGGGGAGCGCTGTATATGAGGCTGGTCGGCGGACAAATCATAGAAGAGGCGCAGAAGCGCCACGCTGATGCGGCCAAACGCCTCTCGGCGTGGAAGG
>JANNRX010000393.1:0-3153 GCA_031401875.1 Hyphomicrobiales bacterium
ACGCTGCCGCTGTCATTTCCCGGCATGATCGGCGGTTGCGTTCTGGTCTTCATCCCTGTCATGGGAGAATTCATCATTCCCGATCTGCTGGGCGGGTCAGATACGCTGATGGTCGGGCGCCTCATCTGGACTGAATTCTTCAGCAACCGTGATTGGCCGATGGCCTGCGCCATCGCAATCATGCTTCTGATCATGCTTGTTCCGCCCATGCTGATCGGTCGGCGGCATTTTCAAAAAGCCGGAACACGTGCATGAAGCGCGGTCTGTCACGGGTGAACATCACGGCGCTGACGTTTGGCCTCGCATTTTTGTATCTGCCGATCCTGTTGCTGATCCTCTACAGCTTCAACGCGTCCAGACTGGTCACGGTCTGGGGCGGTTTTTCAACGCGCTGGTATCAGAGCCTCTGGTCCAATCAGCCTCTGATGGATGCGGCCTGGATATCGCTGAAACTGGCCTTCTTCTCAGCGTCGCTTGCGACAATCATTGGTACGCTGCTGGCTTTTGCGCTCACCCGTATCGGTTCCTTCCGGGGGCGTGGGTTGCTTGCTTTTCTCGGCTTTGCGCCTCTGGTGATGCCGGAGATCATCACAGGCCTGTCGTTGCTGCTTCTGTTCATTGCCCTTGATTTGGAGCGTGGTTTTCTGACGATGCTGCTCGCGCATGTCACCTTCACGGCCTGCTTCGTTTCCGTTGTGGTGCAGGCACGCTTGTTCAGCTTTGATCGTTCGCTGGAGGAGGCGGCCATTGATCTTGGCGCGACGCCACTGAAAGCCTTCTGGCTTGTGACCATGCCGATTATTCTACCTGCGATCATGGCAGGCTGGATGTTGGCTTTCACCCTCTCGCTGGATGATCTTGTGATCGCAAGCTTCACCTCGGGCCCCGGTGCCAGCACCTTGCCGATGCGGCTCTATAGCCAGGTCCGGCTGGGTGTGACACCAGAGATCAATGCAATCTCGACATTGCTGATCCTTGTTGTGACGGTAACCGTGTTCACTCTCAGCCTTGCAATAAAGAGTGATCGATCAAGGCATTAGAAACCAAACTGGATTCAGTTTCTGATTTCGCTGCGGTTCTGGCGGGGTGTGAACTGGGGGGTCATTACGGGCTTGGACCATGGTCCGTCGATCTTGATCGTGACCTCGCCAAAGCGGGAAAGATTGATCGCGGGTTGAAGCTGTGCCTGAAGATCAAACGTCTGGCGGTTCAGATCGATGTTTCCCTCCAGTGGTACACGAAGACCGGGCATTCGCAGTTCACTTTCAACCAGCGTCATCACACTGGCATCCATGCGCATGCTGGCTGAAAGGGATTGAAAGCGGCTACGTCCCCCAAGGGACACAGTGCCCGGTGTTTCCCTGGCGAGGCGGGTGAGAATGCGTTCGATGTCGATGCCGATGATCTCGCCATTGCGCATGGAAAGATTGCCTCTGCCCTGCGCCATCTGCAGCATGTCTGCGCCGGTTACACCGGAGCTTTCGGCGGAAAATACGCCACTGGCCACCCCCTGCAAACGGCTTATGTTGGAGCCATCCTGCAAGATACCGATATCGATCTGGTCGAAATTCACCGAGGCGCGCGCCTCCACATTCTGGCCTGAATTCAGGATGAGGCCCCGTCCCTTGAGACTGCCCTTTCCGAACCGGCTTTCGCTGAGAATAACCTCAAATCGACCATGGTTCTGATGCAGTGAGACTGCCGTTTTCTCCAGTGCAAGACTGCCGAGCAAAAGCTTGTCGATGGAAAGCCGCAGATCAATCTGGCCGGATCTCAGCCATTCCGTTGGCAAGGGCTGCTGCATCCAGTTCGCTGTTTCTATCTGCGGAGTCAGGGCCGATGATATTTTTTCAAGCAAGGGAAGCGGGTTCAGGCTGTCGGCGCCAAGTGTCGCTGAAAACCTCGGTATATCATTCTCGAAGGAGGCCGCCAGAGACCCGTCAAGCCGATCCTTGCCCATCCGTATCTTCGCATCGCGAATCTGGATTGCGGGCCAGGCCACCCTGGTGGTTCCGGATAATGCCAGGCCATCCAGAAAATCGGCTGAGATGAGCTTGAGGCCGAAAATCTGACCAACACCAAGAATCTGGGCATTTTCGCGGGTGGCATTTGCGGAGAATTCGAGAAAGCCTTCCGCATCGAAGGATCGTGAGCCGAACAATACTCCCGAAAATCGGGTCAGGATTCCAGGTCCCGCAATGCGCCATGTAATGGGTCGTCCACTTCCGACGTCACCCTGTGCGATGTCGGCTTTGAGCGCCAGCGGCACGTCCCTGTAGAGCAGATTGGCACGCAGTCTGAGATCCGTTGCTGCAACATTGGCAACATTGATGTTGAGATTGCTGATCCAGGCTTGGCCATCCAGAACAATGGTTGCCTCCCGAACCCGCAGCTTCCTGAGGTCCGGCCGCTTGTCACTCCTGATGAAATTCAGCACGGCGGCTGAGACGGCCTCTGTTTCATTGAGCTTTTCTGCCGAGGCGAGATGCAACGTGGGTCTGATAAGGGTGAGGCTGACAAACCGGGGGGGGCCTATCAGCCATGAGGCGACATTCAGACGCGCTTTCAGTTTTGGAATCAGGACGTATTCATGCGAGGAGGCGGGTTTTCGCAAGGCGACGTCATACACATCGAGCGTTGGCCATGGAAGCGCTCTGAAAGTAGCCGCCCCCAGGCTCTCGACAGCATAGTCGGTATCGTGTTGCAGCGCCGCTCGCAGCTTTGGTTCAAGAAAATTGTTTGCGATTGGCCACGGCTTTGCTCCGACAAAGCCGACAAGTGCCAGTATCGCCAGAACCGCCAGTATGACGGAGTATCGAATTATTTTGAGCTGATTTGGCCACATCCACCACACAATAGAGGATTGCATGAAAGAGTGAAAGCAGGCTTGATTGCACCTGCCCCCTCTTGCTGCATTCCGGAATGATGATTATGCAGCTATTGACGTCGCGCGATCTGGTTGGAGTCTTCGCCCATCATGAGCAAAATCTATTCTGATGCCACAGCGGCTCTCGCCGGACTTATGAAGAACAATATGGTGATAATGTCGGGAGGCTTTGGCCTCTGCGGCATTCCCGATGTACTGATCGATGCGGTGCGCGCATCCGGGGTCACAGGCCTTACGGTGATCTCGAACAATGCAGGCGTTGATGG
>JANNRX010000394.1:0-3064 GCA_031401875.1 Hyphomicrobiales bacterium
TCCCACAGCGATTTGTCAAGCACCTGCGGCGCATTGACCTCTTCGTAATGACGGCGAAGACGGCGGCGCATGTAGGCAATGACCTGCTGGAACATGGTCCAGCCCTTGGAATGCCAGAAAACCGTGCCTGGCCCCTCCTCCTGAAAATGGAACAGATCCATCTCGCGGCCCAGCTTGCGGTGGTCGCGCTTCTCCGCCTCTTCAAGCCGATGGAGGTAGGCATCGAGCTCCTCCTGCGTGGCAAAGGCGGTGGCATAGATGCGGCTGAGCATCGGGTTGTTGCTGTCGCCACGCCAGTATGCGCCCGCCACTTTCATCAGCTTGAAAGCCTGGCCAATCTTGCCTGTGGAAGACATATGTGGACCGCGACAAAGGTCGATCCAGCCGCCCTGATCATACATCTTGAGATCATCTCCCGGCGGAATGGCATCCACCAGCTCCACCTTGAAATGCTCGCCCTTCGCCTTGAAGAAATCCTTTGCCTCCTCGCGGCTCCAGACTTCCTTGGTAAAGGGTTTGTCGCGGCCAATGATCTCCCGCATCTTTTTCTCGATGGCCGGGAAATCCTCGGGCGTGAACGGCGTTTCGCGGTGGAAATCGTAGTAAAAACCGTTCTCGATCACCGGGCCGATGGTCACCTGCGTTCCGGGAAACAGCTCCTGCACCGCTTCGGCGAGCACATGGGCGCAATCGTGACGGATGAGTTCGAGGCAGCGCGAGTCTGTGCGCGCCAGCAGCTCGATCTTTGCATCGCCCATGATCGGATCGGCCAGATCATGAACAATGCCGTCAAGTGCCATCGCAACCGTGCGCTTCAGGAGAGAAGGCGAAATACCGCCCGCAAGTGCTGCCCCTGTGATGCCGACCGCATAGGGACGCACCGCGCCATCGGGGAATGTAAGGTTGATCATCGTCTGGTCTCCATCGCTCACTCCCGCGAACCACGCGGGTAAGCCCTGCCGGAACAATCAACGCGACGGATGATCCCCTTCCGGCACAGGGGCATCGCAGATGGCAGGACGCGCAGGCGGCATCGGTTCAACCGAGGCCCAGCGCCCATAACGCCATGGGGTAAACGAAGCAGCCGCTTCCGGCAACATCTCTGGCACAGGATCAAGCCCATCGGTTCCGCCGGGACGGCAGCGGCAAATGCGTGCCAGCCCCATCCAGCCGCCAGCCCAGCCACCATGAACGGCCAGCGCGCGGTCCATGTATTCCGAACATGTCGGCAAATGACGGCACCAGCGTCCGGTGAAAGCAGAGAGCGTGTAGCCATAACCCTGCACCGGCAAACGCATCAGCGTGGCCACTGGCCGTTGGCGCCAGTCGAGTCTGGAGATCGGATCGTAGCGCCGGGTCACAGCGAAGGTTTCATGCCGCCGTGACGGCTTTGGCTTCGATCTGGGCAATGGCATCGACGACAGCATCGAAGGTCAGCAATGTCGAGGCATGCCGCGCCTTGAATTCACGCACCGGCTCCAGCACCTTCGCGTCATCCCAGCGCCCGGAAGGCGGGGGGCCATTTTGCTTGAGCATACGGTTCACAGTATCGCGCAAGTCACGCAGCTCTGTCGGCGTCGCACCGATGATATGGCGCGCCATGATGGATGAAGCGGCCTGCCCTAGGGCGCAGGCTTTCACTTCATGGGCGAAATCCGTGACAACGCCATCGTCCATGGCAAGATCAATGGTCACCCTGGAGCCGCAGAGTTTCGAATGCACTGTTGCTGTTGCCATCGGCGCGGCAAGACGCCCGAGGCGCGGGATATCCGCTGCCAGCTCCAGAATGCGCCTGTTGTAGATATCGTCCAGCACGGCTCTCGCAATTCCTGTTGTCTGACACACATAATGCATAGCGGCATGGTTTGCGAGAGCCTCATCGGCTGGAACGAGAGTCGCTGCAAATGACGTGGTCCAAGTGCCAATGTGGTGCGTAGGTTCGTTGTCATAATGGAGGCACCTTGTGGATGATCTGGTTAAGCCTTCGGCACTCGGGGCCGTTGAAAGAACCAACAAATCCGTGGCAAAGCCTAGCCGCGAAGAGGCCATGGCTGCTGTGCGCATCCTGCTGCGCTGGGCCGGCGATGACCCGGAACGCGAGGGACTTATCGAGACACCGAAACGGGTCGTCAAAGCCTATGAGGAACTGTTCAAGGGGTATGACGAAGAACCTGATGCCATCCTCAACAAGGTTTTCAAGGACGTGGAGGGCTATGATGACATGGTGCTCGTCCGTGATATTCCGTTCTACTCCCATTGCGAACACCATATGGTGCCGTTCGTAGGAAAGGCACACATCGCCTATTTTCCGTCGGATGGCGTCGTGGGCCTCTCGAAGCTTGCCCGCCTTGTCGATGCCTACGGGCGTCGTCTGCAAACCCAGGAAACCATGACCTCGCAAATCGTAAACGCCCTGAACAGCGTACTCTCGCCACGTGGCGTGGCCGTCATGATCGAGGCAGAGCATATGTGCATGTCGATGCGCGGTGTTCAGAAACAGGGGGCATCCACGGTAACGACGCAGTTTTCAGGGGTTTACCGCGATGATCCCGCTGAACAGGCGCGGTTTTTCATGTTGGTAAGGGGAGCAGGCCGCGCATGACCCTGCCGTGATTGACAGGTCCGGACCTGACACGGCAAATGGCACTATGTGGACCTCAAAGACACCTTTCGCACCGCCCTCAACCAAGCAAGCGCTTGAGGAGGGCGCGGAACTCACGCCGAAGTTCGATGCCAGCGGCCTGATTTCCGCAATCGTGACAGATGCAGCAACTGGCGCACTTCTGATGCTTGCCCACATGAATGCCGAGGCACTTGCACTCAGCATCGAAAGCGGTGACGCCTGGTATTTTTCCCGGTCGCGCAGCAAACTCTGGCGCAAGGGCGAAAGCAGCGGCCACACACAAAGCATCGTGGAAATGCGCGTCGATTGCGATCAGGACGCAATCTGGATCAAGGTGCAGCAAAACGGGCCAGCCTGCCACACGGAGCGGCAAAGCTGCTTTTACCGTGTGGTCAAGCGCGGACCAAAAGGTCCTCTGCTCAAAGACGGCTAGGGTCAGGA
>JANNRX010000395.1:0-2159 GCA_031401875.1 Hyphomicrobiales bacterium
CTCGTCGAGGTCCTTGCCGGGACCTGAACCCGAGCGCAGCCGCTTTTTTGGTCGCAGCAAAGGAAAGAGGCTGCGCGACGCCCAGGCTGCCGTGTTCACTGATCTGATGCCTAAGCTGCTGATCCCTCTCGGACCGGAGCCGCTCAACCTTACCGCTCTCTTCCCGTTCACGCCGCTGGGCTATCGGCTGGAGATCGGCTTCGGTGGTGGCGAGCACCTGCTGAAGCGCGCCATCGAGAACCCGGAAATCGGCTTTATCGGCTGCGAACCTTTCGTCAACGGCATGGCCAAACTGCTGATGGAAATCGACCGGCTCAAGCTCGTCAACATCCGTGTCTTCAACAACGACGCGACCCTGCTGCTGAGGCGCCTGCCTGCCGCACGTTTCGATGCCATTGATCTGCTTTACCCTGATCCCTGGCCGAAGCGCCGCCAGCGCAAGCGCCGTTTCGTCTCGGAAGAATCAATCGTGCTGATGGCAAAGGCCGTGAAATCTGGCGGTCTGTTCCGCTTTGCCAGCGACATCGATGACTACGTGGGCTGGACGCTTGTGCGCATTCTGGCCTCGCGCCAATGGCACTGGCCTGCGATGAACGCCAGCGCATGGATCACGCCCTATGAAGGCTGGGTCCAGACCCGCTACGAGGCTAAAGCCTTCCGCGAAGGCCGCACGCCTGCGTATCTCACATTTGTGCGAACAGGGGCTGTTCTTTAACCCCGTAACTTCCGGCTTGCGGCAAACCCCGGGCTGCGCCAGTCTGGCGTCCTGGAAACAAACACGTGAGTCCACCATGCCATCCCAGATTCCTGCTGTACTCCCTGCTGTTCTTGCCCATATCGACAGCCAGCTTGATGCCAGCCTCGAGCGGCTTTCAGATTTCCTGCGCATTCCTTCCATCTCGACGGATTCCCAATGGAAAGCGGATTGCGCCAGGGCGGCAGATTGGCTCAAGGCGGATCTGACATCGCTCGGCTTCAAGACCAGTGTGCGCACAACGCCGGGGCATCCTGTGGTGCTGGGCCATGCGAAAAGTGCCAAGGACAAAGGCAACAAGAGCAGGCCACATGTGCTGTTCTATGGCCATTACGACGTGCAGCCCGTCGACCCGCTGGAGCAATGGACCTCACCGCCGTTCGAGCCAAAGATCGTGGAGATCGCCAAAGGGCGCAAGGTTATCATGGCGCGCGGGGCCTGCGACGACAAGGGCCAGGTGATGACCTTCCTGGAGGCCTGCCGCGCCTGGAAGGCCGTGACGGGCTCATTGCCCATCGATATCACCGCGCTCATCGAGGGCGAGGAGGAAAACGGCTCGATCAACCTGCCGGAGTTCGTCAAGGCCAATGCCGCTGAACTGAAGGCAGACCTGGCGCTCGTTTGCGACACCGGCATGTGGGACCGCAAGACACCCGCCATCACCACCTCGCTGCGCGGGTTGCTCTATGAAGAGGTGATCATCCGGGCCGCCGATCGCGACCTGCATTCCGGCCTGTTCGGCGGTGCGGCCGCAAACCCGATCCATATCCTTTCAACAATCATCGCATCGCTGCACAAGGCCAGTGGCAAGATTGCAGTGCCGGGATTTTACAAAGGCGTGAAGAGCTTGCCCAAAGCCGTGAAAGAGCGGCTGAAGGGTCTTGGCCTGACTGAGAAGAGCTTTCTGGGCACTGTCGGCCTCAAGCATTCCATCGGCGAGAACGACCGCCTGCTGATCGAGCAGATTTCAACGCGGCCGACCTGCGACGTGAACGGCATCTGGGGAGGCTACACCGGCGAGGGCACCAAGACCGTGATCGCAGGCGAGGCACGCGCCAAGATCTCGTTCCGGCTCGTCGGTGAGCAGGACCCCAAAGCCATCCAGAAAGCGTTTCGTGCCTATGTGAAAGCGCAGGTTCCCAAGGATTGCTCGGTAGAATTCATCGGCTACAAAGGCAGTCGCGCGCTCCAGCTGCCCTGGGACAGTGCTGCGCTCAAAGCCGCGGAAAAAGCCCTAAAACAGGAATGGGGCAAGGCACCGGCAATGGTTGGCTCGGGCGGGTCCATTCCTATCGTGGGCGACTTCAAGCGTGTGCTTGGCATGGATTCACTGCTCGTCGGCTTCGGTCTCGACGACGACAGGGTGCATTCGCCCAACGAGAAATACGACCTCTCGTCATTCCAC
>JANNRX010000396.1:0-1684 GCA_031401875.1 Hyphomicrobiales bacterium
GGGCTTCGATCAGCCTGCAGTCGAAGGCGACCAGCGACGAGGTCAGGATAGGTGAGCCCGTCTGAAGGATGGCCCAGTCGCCCACGGTGAAGCGGGCCTCGCCGACCAGTCCCTTTCGCCCGGCAAAGACTTCCGCAACCGCCTGATCGCCGCCTGAAAGCGTGTTGACGCAGAAGACGCCATTGGCCTCGATGGCGGCAAGCGTCCGGCTGTCATTGTGGATGCAGGCCAGCATCAGCGGCGGGGAATCGGAGAGCGAGGTGACCGCCGAGGCCGTGAGCCCGGCCCGGCCTTTCGGCCCGAAGGTCGTGACGACATGCACCGCCGCCGTCACCTGCGCCATCGCCTGACGGAAGGCGGCGGAACCGGGGTGCAGCATGGCGGCTTCGGAGACGGGAACAGCGGTCATGATCAGAAAGCAGCCTCGCACATTGGGTTGAGTGCGATGTAGGCGAGAATGCAGGCAATGACCAGCCGCGCCTGGCAAATCGCAAGGCGCATGGCCGCAACCATCGCCTGCATGGGCAACAGTCTTGACGTCGCTGCCCCAGCAGCTAGCCATAGCAGCGACACCGGACGCCAGAACTTGAGACAGACATGAAAATTGCGATCATCGGCGCTGGCATTGTTGGCACGGCCACGGCCCATGCCTTGCTGGATGACGGCCATGAGGTGCTGATCATCGACCGCGAGGGGCCCGCCTTCGGCCCGTCACAGGGCAATGCCGGCTGGATCGCCCATACCGATATCCAGCCGATTGCCAGCCCGAAGAACCTGAAACAGGTGCCGCGCTTTCTTCTCGATCCGCTCGGGCCGCTGGCGATCCGCCCGGCCTATCTGCCAAGGCTGCTGCCCTGGCTTGTCCGGTTTCTGCTGGCGGCGCGGCCGGCGGCGTTCGCGCGTTCCGTCACCGGTACCGGTGCCCTGCAGGTGCTGGCGATGCCGGCGTGGACGGCACTGGCCGACAAGCTCGGGATCGGGAACCAGATCCACCGGCGCGGCGGGCTGTTTGCCTTTACCGACAGTGCCGTGCTGGAAGAGGCGCGTCATTTTGCCAAGCGTCAGCAGGCGCTGGGTTTCACGGTCGATTTTCTCGACGACCATGAATTGCGGCAGATGGAACCGGCGCTGAAGCCGGGCTTCGTCGGGGCCAGCTATCTGCCCGATGCGGCCCATATCTCCGACCCGCGCCTCCTGACCGAAACTCTGTTCGAGGCGGCACTGGCGCGGGGCGCAACCTATGAAAAGACCGATGTGACCGGCATATCGACCGGGGACCGCCCGGCCCTGATCGGCCCGGATGGCTGGCAGCGGGTTGTCGATGCGGCTGTTGTCGCTTGCGGGGCCTGGTCGAAGCCGCTGGCGGCGGGGCTGGGCGATGCCGTGCCGCTGGATACGGAACGCGGTTACAATGTCAGCTTTCCCGGTCTCACGGGGCTGACCTCCCGGCCCATCGGTTTTGAGGGCCACGGCTTTGTGGTGACGCCGCTGGCAAGCGGGCTGCGCGTCGGCGGAGCGGTCGAATTTGGTGGGTTGAATGCCGCGCCCGATCACCGGCGCACAAAAGCGCTCTATGACAAGGCCGGGACATTTCTTTCCGGCCTGCCGGCTTTTGAAAGCGGCAAACTCTGGATGGGCTTTCGGCCCTCCCTGCCCGACTCCCTGCCCGTCATCGGCCCGGCCA
>JANNRX010000397.1:0-7865 GCA_031401875.1 Hyphomicrobiales bacterium
GGCAATGGGCAATGGTCAAAGCCCTGGGGGCAACACCCTGGCCGCAGATCACCTTTACCTGATTGGTTTTCGCCTCATAGACCATGATCGGCGCATCGCCGCCCGGGCCGTTCAGATGCGGCTCGACCACTTGCAGTGTGAAATTTGAGGCCACACCCGCATCGAAGGCGTTGCCGCCGCGCTCCAGCACGCCCATGCCGACGGCGCTGGCAATCCAGTGGGTGGAGGCAATCACACCGAATGTGCCCTTGATCTCGGGACGTGTGGTAAAAGCATCGGATGTAATGAAAGACATGGGGGCGTTGCGCCTTCGACAGATATTTCTTGTTTTGATTGAGATCCATTCTTGGCATAACCAGAGGTGTGTCAACGCATGATCGGCACTATATCTTCACGAAAGAGCGAATGCGTGAGGCGCAGTGTTAGTTTGCCGTCGATCCATAACTGTTACTGAGAAAGCCGATCATTGCTTTTGATTGGACAGGCGTGCAAATGCAGCCATCACCTTCCAAAGGCCGATGCAGGACGATCCCGTCCTTGCAATGCTTGCACAGATTATGATGCCATCATCGACCGCCTTGCCTTCATCGTCATGGACCGCAGCCTTCACAGGGGCGCGCGATGCGCTGGGCCTTCCGGCAATTACCATCTGTTTCAGCCTCATCGGCATCGGCGGTCTGGCGCGTGATATCGGCTATCCCTTGTTGGCGGGCATGCTGTCCTCGGCCTTGATGTGGGCGGGCCCTGCGCAAGTCCTGCTGTTTGGCTCCATCGGTGCGGGTGTCGCATTGCCGGTTGTGGCCGTGGCGGTGCTGTTCAGTTCGCTGCGTTTCATGCCGATGACAATTTCGATCATTCCGCTGCTCAATGAGCCAAAAAAGCCGCTTTGGAAGTTGCTGCTTGCTGCGCATCTCGTGTCCATCACCAACTGGGTCGAGGGCATGCGCCGCTTGCCCGACATCGAGAAGAATGCGCGCTATCCCTATTTCTGCGGCTTTGGAATGGTCGTCCTTGGTTCGGGCACCCTTGCAACAGGGGTCGGGTATTTCCTGGTTGGTGCGCTTCCGGGCAGTCTTGCGGCGGCGCTGCTGTTCACGACGCCCATGTTCTTTGCCGTCAATCTCATTGCGGCTGTAAAGAAATGGCCAGATTTGCTGCCGATCATCCTTGCCATTGTGCTCACGCCTGTCGCCGCCTGGCTTGTCGGAAGGGATTATGACCTTGTGGCAGCGGGGCTTGCAGGGGGCACACTGGCCTATGTCATTGACCGTCAAAGGCGCAAGAACGCCTCAGCCAGGGGAGGCCTCTGATGGAAGGTTTCAGTCTTTCCGCGCTCCAGGCCATGACAGGTTCTTTCTGGCCGTATCTGGTCATCATCCTCTTCGGATTTCTGCCAACCGAGGTATGGCGCGTGCTTGGTGTTTTTGTCGGAAGCGGCCTTGACGAGAATTCCGAGGTTTTCCACTGGGTCCGCATGGTCTCGACGGCGCTGGTCACAGCGGTAGTTGCAAAACTTCTGCTGTCTCCTTCCGGCGCACTGGCAACGGTTCCGCTCTGGGGCAGGCTTTGTGCTGTGGCGCTGGGTCTTGTTGCAATGCATCTGGCGCGGCGCTCCATCGTGGTTGGGCTGGTTGTTGGAGAAGCCGCGCTGATCACGGTTGCCTTCGCAGGATAAAGCATTGATGTTTCAGCAATTCCGCAAGGACTTTTCCCGACAGGCCGCGCTGCAAGGTGTGCTCATTGCCATTGTCGTCTATGCCAGTTCGGTGGCGATTGTGGTGCAGGGCCTGAAGGCCATGGGGGCAACATCGGCCGAGATTGCGTCTGGCCTGCTGTTTCTGGGCATTGGCAAGGGCATTGTCGCCATCGGTCTGAGCCTGTGGACACGCATGCCGATCTCGATTGCCTGGACCACGCCGGGCATGGCGCTTCTGGCGGTCACGCCTGCGGTCGCCAGCGGCTTTCCGGCAGCCATCGGTGCTTTCATCATTGTGGCTGTGCTGATCATGCTGGCAGCACTCTGGTCCCCACTGGGAAGACTGATCGATGCAATTCCCAAGCCCATTGCCAATGCGATGCTGGCGGGAATCATCTTCAAGCTCTGCCTTGCTCCCTTCATCGCCCTCAAACAGATGCCCGTGATTGCAGCAATCATTCTGCTGACATGGATCATCATGCTGAAACTGAACCGTTTCTATGCGGTCCCTGCGGCGGTGGTTGTGGCGGTTGGGGCCATCATTCTTGGCGATGGTTTCGATCCGGGTGCGGTATCACTCGTGCCGTCCGTGCGTTTTATCATGCCGGTTTTCACACTGGAGGCGATGGTTTCACTGGTAATCCCGCTGTTCATTGTCACCATGGCATCCCAGAATATTACGGGACTGGCGGTCCTCAAGACCTTCGATTTTAACCCGCGTCCACGTGACGGGTTGCTGGCAACGGGTGCTTTCTCGCTGATAACGGCACCTTTTGGCGCGCCAGCCATCAATTTTGCCGCCATCACTGCCGCGCTTTCTGCCGGTCCGGATGCGCATGCTGATCGCGACCGGCGTTACGTTGCGGCTGTTATTGCGGGCGTCGGTTATATTGTTCTTGCCGCGTTGGCTGGAATAATCACGGCCTTGGTTGTCCATTCCTCGCCATTGCTGATCGAAGCTGTGGCAGGTCTGGCACTGATCGGCGCTTTTGCATCCGCAACATCTGGCGCATTGCAGGGGGAAGACGACCGCATTCCCGCGATGGCAACATTCCTGGCGACGGCATCCGGTCTTTCGCTCTTTGGCATTGGACCGGCGTTCTGGGGCCTTGTCATCGGCTGGGGGCTCTATGGTTTCTTGCGCTGGAAGGCGTAGCCTTTATCACACATGATCCTCTCCTTGCCCGATGCTGCAAAACCGTCCAGAACGGGAGTGTTGCTGTCAGCACTCATCGGATGTCATGAACACGGATTCTCCTCCGCCTTCTCCCTTGTTGACTCCGCCCCAGCTTTCGCGCCGGGGAGCGGCAACGGCGCGGCTGCGTACCTATTTCCTCACAGGCGTGGTGATTGCAGGGCCCATCGCCATCACGATCTATCTGACCTGGTGGTTTGTCTCGCTTGTCGACAATTGGGTGAAGCCGATCATACCTGCTGCATATCTGCCGGAGACCTATCTGCCATTCGCAATCCCTGGCTTTGGGCTTGTCGTGGCCTTCGTGTTGCTGACAGTTCTGGGGTTCCTGACCGCCAATCTGGTTGGACGCACCCTGTTCCAGTTTGGCGAACGCTTGCTGGATCAGATGCCGGTGGTGCGGGGGCTTTATAAAAGCACCAAACAGATCTTCCAGACCGTGTTTTCCAAGAGCGGCACCAGCTTCAAGAAGGTGGGAATCGTGGAATATCCCGCAAAGGGCATGTGGTCGATCGTGCTGATCTCATCAGAGCCGACAGGCGTTCTGGAAGAGCGTCTGCCCGAAAAACGCGATTACATCGGTGTGTTTTTGCCTTGCGCGCCCAATCCAACAACGGGATTCTTCTTTTATCTGCCAAAAGCCGACGTTATCGAAATTGATATGAGCACGGATGACGCCGCCAAACTGGTGATGTCGGCAGGCTTGTTGCAGCCGGAATTGCAGAATCTGCAACGACAGGCCATTTCCAGAAATATGAAGAGACAGAAAAATCTTTCTCTAGCTGAAGAGCCATAACATCACGGGCATGGTCGCTGCTGCAATGAGCGTCTGCATCGTGATGATCGATGCCATGAGCGTGGCATCGCCGCCATTCTGCCTTGCCAGCACATACGCACCTGCCGCCGTCGGAACAGCCGATGTGATCACAAGGACGTTCAAGGCTGTGCCAGAGAGGCCCATGGCCTGTCCAACCGATCCCGCAATGAGAGGATAAACCACCAGCTTGATGATGGTGCTGATCCACAAGGCGGAACCAGGTTTCTTGAGATTGGCAAGATCAAGCCCTGAGCCGACCAGGAGCAGCCCGGCTGCCAACGTGGCGCGGCCAATGATATCCCCAAACACCAGAGTGACTTTTGGCAATACCAGTCCGGAAATTGCGATCAGAATGCCGATAAAAGTCGACCAGATAAAAGGGTTTTTCAGCAGGCTGATCAGGAAGGGCAGAAGCTGAAGTTGTGCCGCGGAGGCGTGGCGCGACAGACCATAGGCCGCAATGAAATTCGCGGCCGGAAACAGAAACGCCATGCACACTGCAATCAGCGTCAGGCCTTCCTTGCCATGCAGGGCCGCCGCAAGGGCAATGGCCACGAAACTGTTCCAGCGCACGGCACCTTGCAAAAGCGACGAAAATGCCGGGCCAGCAATGCCGAGTTTATCCTCCAGTGTTTGCCGCACCAGCAGAAGCCCGAGGGTTATCAGGGCAATCGGGACAAACAGCGTGATTCCAATGCTCCTGACAGGAACACTCGACAGATCCGCGCTTGCCATCGTTGTGATGATCAAAGCCGGAATGAAGACGTGGTAGGTCACACGTTCGATGCCATCCCACTGGGGCTCTGTCACAAAATTGGAAGCTTTGAGTGCCCATCCCAGACAGATCACGAGGAAAACCGGAATCAGGCTATCGAGAACGGGAGGCATGTGCGGGCTTTCTCAAGGGGCGCGTCTCAGGAGTTCAATGGTTTTGCCGCGTATTGCGCGCACTGACCAACATCTTTTGCATGTCGACCTAGGGCCTGTCGTCAGTTAGGAACAAATGGTGGATGAGATCGAAATGGGCCGAATGGAAGGACAAAAGGCGCGCCGATAGCAGCGCTATCGGGAAGGTTTTTGTCCTTCCAGGCGGTCCGTTTCCATCTCACCATGCTCAAAATTCCTTCTTTGAGGGCAGCGCGGTTAAAATGGCCCATTGTTTTGCGCTTCCGTCTCGCAAACCGGACGGTTTGCTTCGCCAGAACCGCTTCACACTGTACCATTTTTCCTCGCGTCCACCATCTGTTCCTAACGGACGACAGGCCCTAATCACTCAGACGTATCAAAGCGCTCACGTGTCAGGGCCTTCAGACCGTCGATTGCATCCTGAAGAATGAATTGCGCCGCGATGGCATCAATCATTGTTTCACGCCTGCTGTGCGAGACGCCTGCTTCGATGAGACGGTCATCGGCGGCCGCCGAACTCAGGCGCTCATCCCAGAACAGGACGGGTGGGGCAGAGAATGCAGCAAGATTGCGCACGAATGCCCGGGTGGATTGCGCGCGCCGTCCTTCGCTGCCATCCATATGAAACGGCATGCCAAGCACCAGCGCATCAATCTGCTCCTTGCGAACCGTGGCCATGAGGGCCTGCGCATCGAGCTGGAACTTGACGCGCCGTATCGTGAAAAACGGTGTTGCGATGCCGATGGAGAGCACTGCCATGGCAATTCCGATGGTCTTAGTGCCAAGATCAAGCCCCAGAAGCCTTGCATTGGGCTTGAGATATTCGGCCATGTCTTGGGGAGAGAGGATAATGGACATGGCTCTCGTTATCAGTTCATAGCATTCCCGTCATCGTATGTTGCGCGGTTAAATGACAGGGTGTTATAGCCGCGCGAGAATTGATTTTGCGGGAGAATCCATGTCCGTCGACCAGACGACCGTTCGGCGCATTGCACGACTTGCGCGCATCGCTGTCACAGAGACTGAGGTCAATGAGCTGCAAGGGGAATTGAACGCGATCCTCGGCTTTGTGGATCAGCTCAACGAAGTCAATGTGGATGGCATCGAACCCATGACCTCGGTGACCCCCATGGTGATGAAGAAGCGCCAGGATGGTGTGACGGACGGGAATGATGCCGAGCGTGTACTGAAAAACGCGCCACAGCGCGAAGACGGCTATTTCGTGGTACCAAAGGTGGTTGAGTAATGTCTGTGCAACCCGAGAAGCAAACTCCCGCCTCCAAACCCTCTCATGAGCTGACAGGTCTGACGCTGGCTGCCGCCCGCGATGGCCTGAAAGCCAGGGCGTTTACCGCGACCGAGCTGACATCGTCGTTTGTCGCGGCCATTGAAGCCGCAAGAGCACTGAATGCCTATGTGCTGGAGACGCCGGAGCATGCACTGGCAATGGCAAAGGCCAGTGATGAACGCCTCGCCAAGGGGCAGGGCGGTGCGCTCGAAGGTCTGCCGCTGGGCATCAAGGATCTGTTCTGCACCGATGGCTTCCGCACGACGGCCTGCTCGAAAATCCTCGGCAATTTTGTGCCGACCTACGAATCGACCGTCACCAGCCAGTTGTGGCGCGACGGCGCGGTGATGCTGGGCAAGCTGAACAATGATGAATTCGCCATGGGCTCCTCCAACGAGACCTCGGCTTTCGGAACACCGATCAATCCCTGGCGTGCCACGGGTGACAACAAGCAGCTTGTGGCAGGCGGTTCATCCGGCGGCTCGGCGGCAGCCGTTGCGGCCGATCTCTGCCTTGGTGCAACCGCGACGGACACCGGCGGTTCCATCCGTCAGCCTGCGGCTTTCACCGGCACAGTGGGCATCAAACCGACCTATGGTCGGGTCTCGCGCTGGGGCATTGCCGCCTTTGCCTCCTCGCTGGATCAGGCTGGCCCTATCGCCAAGACTGTGCGCGACAATGCCATTCTCCTGACATCCATGGCCGGGCATGATGCCAAGGACACGACTTCGGTGGATATGGCGGTGCCGGATTTCGAGGCGGCCGTGACGCGCGGCGTAAAAGGCCTGACCATTGGCATTCCGCGCGAGTATCGCATGGAAGGCATGCCCGAAGAAATCAGCAAGCTCTGGGCACAAGGGGCTGCCTGGCTGAAGGCTGCGGGTGCCACGATCGTTGATATTTCACTGCCGCATACCAAATATGCGCTGCCCGCCTATTATATCGTGGCACCTGCCGAGGCGTCGTCGAATCTGGCGCGTTACGATGGCGTGCGCTACGGCCTGCGTGAGCCGGGCAAGGATATCGCAGCGCTTTACGAAAACACCCGCGCCGCCGGTTTTGGCAAGGAAGTGAAGCGCCGCATCATGATCGGCACGTATGTCCTGTCCGCCGGTTATTATGATGCCTATTATGTCCGTGCGCAGAAGGTGCGCACACTCATCAAGCGCGATTTCGAACTGGCTTATGCCGATGGCGTCGATGCCATCCTCACACCCGCCACTCCCTCGGCTGCATTCGGCGTGGGAGCAATGTCCGTCGCATCCCCTATCGAGATGTATCTCAATGACATCTTCACAGTCACGGTGAACATGGCGGGTCTGCCGGGTATTGCTGTTCCCGCCGGGCTTGATGCCACCGGTCTGCCGCTCGGGTTGCAACTCATTGGCAAGCCATTTGATGAGGAAACATTGTTTGCCGCCGGTCAGGTGATTGAAGATGCGGCCGGTTCCTTCCATGCGAAGAAATGGTGGCAGGAATGATCACAAAGCCATGACTTTTGCTCCGGCCATCGGTATTGCGAGTTTTCAGGTTCTGGGCGGATTATGCTGGTTTGTTGCGGTTCTGGCGGCGGTTGGTGTGCTCAGGCAATATCTTGCGCCGATTGAAACGCTGGATTCCGGGCAATTGATGATTGTGGGGCCGATTTTTGCGGTCGCAGGTTTTCTCTGCTTCTGGGCTGCGCGGATGATCCGCCGCAAGATCAGTGGCGGATGAGAATGATGATAAAGGCGAGCAAGGCATGAATGCGCAGGTCAATCCGAAAAACCTCGTGAAGGGCGCGACCGGCGATTGGGAAATCGTCATCGGTCTGGAAATTCACGCGCAGGTCAACAGTGAGGCGAAGCTGTTTTCTGGCGCTTCCACGCGCTTTGGCAATGAACCCAACACGAATGTCAGCCTTGTGGACGCGGCCATGCCGGGCATGCTGCCGGTGATCAACGAGGAATGCGTGCGCCAGGCC
>JANNRX010000398.1:0-6884 GCA_031401875.1 Hyphomicrobiales bacterium
CCGACATGCTGGCAGCACGGCGCAGTGTCATGTTCTCGCCAACCGTTGCAATCGCATTGGCAATGGCATCAGCCACCTTGCCGCCACCGGGATAAGCCGCGGCCTTGATCGCTTCCACATCCGTGCCGACTGCGGTAGCAACTGCTGTGATCGCGCGAACCAGGCCCTGGAACGTGTCGTTCTTGGCCACAAAGTCCGTTTCGGAATTGACTTCGACTACGGTGCCTTTGGTACCAGCAGCAACAAGCCCGATGAGGCCTTCAGCGGCAATGCGGTCTGATTTCTTGGCGGCCTTGGAAAGGCCCTTCTTGCGCAGCCAATCCACGCCAGCTTCAATATCGCCGCCCACTTCATTGAGCGCTGATTTGCAATCCATCATGCCTGCGCCGGTTTTTTCGCGCAGTTCCTTGACCATTGCGGCAGTGACGTCAGCCATGACCGGTTCCTTTGAATGAGAGTGTCGATGAGAAAACAGGCGCGGAGGATACAATCCCGCCGCGCCCAAAATCCATTAATACGGGATCAGGCGACGAGCGCTTTGGCGGTATCGACCCAGTGATCACGGGCGATACGGCCATTCAGCTTCAGCGCAGCATCAACGGCGGCAACTTCAGCATCCGTCATGGCGGCAACCTGCCAGTAATGAAACACGCCCGCTTCGTTGAGCTTCTTCTCAAGCTCTGGACCCACACCGGTTAGCTTGGTCAGATCATCAACACCGCCACGCGGTGAGGCGAGCAATTCGAAGATTTCGCCTGCGCTGCCCGCCGTTGCCGCTTCAACGGAAACCGGCAGATCTTCAACCATCGGGGCTTCCATGGCACCAAGATCAAGGCCTGAGCCACCCTGACCGCGCGAGATGCCATCAATCGCCGAACGGGCAATGAGATCGCAGTAAAGCTCGATGGCGCGGCTGGCGTCATCATTGGCAGGAACCGGGAAGGTAATGCCGTCAGGATCAGAGTTGGTATCGACGATGGCAGCGACAGGAATGCCAAGACGCTTGGCTTCCTTGATGGCAAGCTGCTCCTTGTTGGTATCGATCACGAAGATCAGATCAGGCGTGCCGCCCATATCCTTGATGCCGCCCAGTGCTTTTTCAAGCTTGTCACGTTCACGTGTCAGCAGCAGGCGCTCTTTCTTGGTGATGCCCGATGCGCCGGAGGTCAGCATCTCGTCGACCTAGCGAAGGCGCTGGATGGAGTTCGAAACGGTTTTCCAGTTGGTCAGCATGCCGCCGAGCCAGCGTGAATTGACGTAATACTGCGCAGAACGCTTGGCGGATGCCGCGATGGCATCCGACGCCTGACGCTTGGTACCGACGAACAAGACACGACCACCCTTTGCGACAGTATCAGACACGGCCTGAAGGGCACGGTGCAGCAACGGCACGGTCTGCGAAAGATCGATGATGTGAATGTTGTTGCGTGTTCCGAAAATATAGGAGCCCATCTTGGGGTTCCAGCGGTGCGATTGATGGCCGAAATGGGCCCCAGCTTCCAGAAGCTGGCGCATGGTAAAATCTGGCAGTGACATCGTTTCTTCTCCGGTTGGTCCGCCGCAGGGGAAATGTTGCTGAGAATTCAGCACCGGAACGACCTTGAAGCAGGCCGAAACCCTTGCGTGTGGGATACCGGGCGTTTGGCATGGATCAGGCCTAAAGGCAAGTGCTGGAGTTGGGGCAGCACCCGCTTATGTGTCGAATTTGTCCAGGATAATGCCAGATAGGCAAAAGCGGCGGGTAATCGCCGGATTTATCCTTGATCCGGATAGTTGGTCTCAGCTGTTCCTGATGGTGGCTGTGCTCATGTTATGATTATGGCTTGCGCGCTTCATCGACAATGCTGACAAAAATCATATCCAGCTCTTCCGACAGCTTGCGCAGATCGGCGCCCGCACCCTCGAAATAGGGGCCAAAGACAGCGCTTGGTGTACGGTAGGACAAGGTTGCCTTGCCATCGGCATTTTCGGTCAGATAGAGCCGGATCGGCGCTTCAATCCCGGCAGGAATGCTGGCAGCCAGCATGCGGCGGGCGTAATCATTGCGGAACACGCCAATCACACGGTTGCCAGCAATGGCAAAGCCCTGCGCCTTCGCGCCATCGGAAGCGCTGGCAAAATTCACGAGGCCCATCTTGTTGGCCTGGATCGCATTCTCGACACGCTCGATCAAGGTTGCATATGCATGCGGGGTGGCATGAACGACCCAGCCCGCTCTTGCGGACAGCACAGCAGGAGCGTTCTGTGCCATGGCAGGGGCAGCAAAAGCCCCCAAAGCAGCAGCAATCAGCAGAACACGTCGAGCGATGGTCATGGCGGATCCTTGGTCAGGTTTGTTCACAGACCTTCGAACCAAAAATACCCTCTTTGTCAACATTCATCAGAAATCCTTGGCACCCACATGCTTCTGCACGGTATCTCGCCATTCCCGGCGCTGCACGACAGTCAGAAGCGCCCGGTTGATTTCCTCGCGCAACGCACTGCCTGTTGGCAACGCAATGGCATAATCGCGGATCGCCACGGTCTGCGGCAGAATTTGCAGATCTTTCCAGTCGTAGGTCTTGATCATGTGGCCGAGAACCGCGCGCTCGAACACGACAGCGTCGAGATCACCACGCTGCAACGCACGCACGGCCTGAATGACAAAGGGATAGGAGCGCGATGCAATGCCTTGCGCGCTCAACCATTGCTCCCCGCCCGAGCCGCCCACGACGCCGATGCGCGCGCCCGGCAGATCCGCAGGTCCCGTAATGCCGCTTTTCAGCTTGCCCACCACGAAGGAGGAGGCGAGCGTCGCTGAAAACATCGCAATGCCGAAAATGCTGGCAAACATCCACAGCAATGCTACAGCCCGGCCCGGCGCGGTTATCGGCGTCTTGTCGCCATACCCTGTGGTGGTCATTGTCACGGCCGCCCACCAGACCCCGTCACCAATGCCTTTGACAGGATGGGAGTGAAAACTCTGCGCATTGCGCTTGCGCTCCAGTAGCCACACCAGCGCGCCAACAGAGACCAGCGCCATCAGCAATATGCCGACGGTACCAAGCAACTGAGATGTCAACAGGCTGGACAAGGAGGCCAGGATGCTCCCCTGCGGTTCTGTCTTGACCGCGATGCCGAGGCCGGAGGCGAAGTACGGGTGTGAAAAATCAAAGGTGGCCTCGCCTTCCGCCGTAACGGGAATCGCGCCAATAGACAGATCAATCTCTCCGGCTTTCACCGCCTTGATCAGCCCCTCTTCATCGTAATCAAACTCGCGCAATTCGAAAGGACGTTTCGTCTCTGCGGCGATCTGCTCCCAGAGTTCGATGGTGAGGCCAGTCCATTTTCCATCATCGCCGCGCATGACAAAGGGCGGAAGGCGCAGCGCGCCAACGATGAGTTTCCTGGCAGGCTCATGGTTGAGCATTTGTGCGTGAAGAGGCGTCTGCATCGTGATGACAGCCAGAAAAATGACGAAAAGACGCAGCGCGCTGATGGATGCAGCAAGCCATGTTCGCAGAGAACAGGTCACGGCTTTGCCTTTTTCGGTGTGATATAGCCCGCTTTCTGGACAATCTCCTGTCCGGCCGGTCCCGCGCAATGTGCCATGAAGCGCTCCGCGATACCGGATTGCTCACCGACGGTTGCGAAAAAAAGAGCCCGCGACAGAGGATATCTGCCTTGGCTCACAGCCTCAACCGTCGGTGTAATCGCGGGCGTATCGGCACTTGCCTTGATGGCAAGGACCTTGACCCTGTCTGCGCTGTTGCGCAGTGCGCCAAGTCCCGTATAGCCGATCGCACCTGGTGTATCGGCGACCTCGGCGACAATGGCTTCATTCGTCGGCAACTGGCGCGCCACCAGTGTTTCGGCAACTGTAAGCACGCGTTGCGCGAAAAGGGCTGCCGTGCCAGACCCCGCCGCACGGGCAATAGCCACTACCGGGAGATCCGGGCCAGGGCGCCCCTCGACCGCCAGCATGCTCCACCGCGCAAGGTTTCCGGAAAATGCCGCCCTTGTCTGATCCAGCGTCAAGGAGGCTATCGTGCTTGACGGGTGCACAATAATCGCAACGCCGTCCTGCGCTATCGCTGTCAGGGTAAGATCAATGCCTTTCGAACGCGCGAAACCGGTTTCCTTCGCCAGAAGTGGGCGAGAGGTCATGCCCATATCCGTCATTCCGAGCAGCAGATTGGTCAAGCCATCGCCGGACCCGCCGCCCTTCACCGTGATGACAGCATTCGGATTGCGCGCCATGAAACTGTCCGCGCATTCGCTGACCATCGCCCGCATGGTTTCAGATCCCAGGACGACAAGTGAATCGGACTGGCCCCGCGCCGAGGCTGACTGGAAATAGAGATACCCCGCTGCGATCACGGCAAAAACAGATAGGCCATAGAACGCCGCACGCATTCTGCCTGACGTTTGTTCTGTTCCCGTGATCTGCACGAAATGCCCCCGCTCTTCCTCGCCTGACTCTGCCTGTGTGCGTGACAGAAATATGAACGGAGTGGGCAGCCTGTTGCAAAAACGATGGTTTAGACCGGATGTACCGCCATCACGCCAGCCACTGATTTCAATGATCCCACCATGGCAGGGCTGACGTCATAGCGACCCGGAAGGCGCAATTCCACGTCTTCCTCTCCGGTCATGACCACGACATAGACATCGCCCTCGCCTCGCCGGTTCAGCCGTGCCTGCAAGCTTGCCAGCGGCTCTTCATCACGCACGAAGACGCGCAAGCCCTTGAGGCCGCGTGCCACGGCCTGATCAAGGCTTTCCACGGCTTGCACGATCAGTCTGGCATCATCGTTTTCGACAGTGGCGGAAACCGTGATCAAGATTGCCCTGCCAGGCTCCAGCATGTCGCGATACTGGGCGAGACGCTCGGAGAAGATCACCACCTCGAACTGGCCGCTCTGATCGGACAGGATGACGATGCCCATGCGTGTTCCGGTCTTCGTGCGGCGCTCCTGCCGGTCGATCACGGTGGCGGCAAGACGCCCGAAGGTTGCCGCCTGCTGGCGTACGGATTTGAGAAACTGGGCCTGGGTGGGAATGCGCATGCGCTCCAGCACATGGGCGTAATCATCCAGCGGATGACCGGAGAGGAAAAAGCCGATGGCGGCAAATTCCTTCTGCAAACGGTCGATGGCGCTCCATGATGGAACCCCCGGCAGGCGCAGGTCAGCCGCCTCGCCATCGCCCCCGAAAAGACCGCCCTGCCCGTCCGTGCGGGAGCGCTCGGCTTCGTTGGCGCTGGAGACGATCAGATCGGCACCGGCCACGATCCTGGCGCGGTTTTCCTCCAGCGCCTCGAAAGCGCCGGCTGACGCCAGCATCTCGATGGTGCGCTTGTTGACAGCGCGCGGATGGATACGGCTGGCGAAGTCTCCCAGACTGCGGAAGGGCCCCGCCTCACGCGCCGCCACGATCTGTCTTGCTGCTTCCGTGCCAACACCCTTGATGGCCGAAAGCGCATAGATGATTGCGCCCTGGCGCACCTCGAAATTGACACCTGAGGTCATGATGGAAGGGGCTTCCACCACAATACCCAGACGCTCGGCCTCCCGGCGAAACTCCACCAGCTTTTCGATATTCGAGGTTTCATACGCCATGGAGGCGGCCAGAAATTCCGTAGGGTAGTTCGCCTTGAGCCAGGCCGTCTGATAGGCGACCAGCGCGTAAGCGGCCGCATGACTCTTGTTGAAGCCGTAATCGGCAAATTTCGCCAGCAGATCGAAGATCGTATCGGCATCCGCCTTGGGAATAGCGCGCTCGATACAGCCCGTGACAAAGCGTTCACGCTGCTGGTCCATTTCGGCTTTGATCTTCTTGCCCATGGCGCGGCGCAACAGATCCGCCTCGCCGAGCGAATAGCCCGAGAGGATCTGCGCGATCTGCATCACCTGTTCCTGATAGACGATGACGCCGAAGGTTTCCTCCAGCACATCCTTCACATTCGGGTGGATGTATTCCGGCTCCGAGCGCTTGTGCTTGCAGTCGCAATAGACCGGGATATTCGCCATGGGGCCGGGACGATAAAGCGCCACCAGCGCGATGATATCCTCGAACCTGTCAGGTTTCATATCGGAAAGCGCACGCCGCATGCCGCCTGATTCCAGCTGGAACACGCCGACGGTTTCCGCGCGGGACAGCATGGCGTAACTCTTCTCGTCATCCAGCGGAATCTTGAGCAGATCAATGTTCACACCGCGCCGCGCCAGCATATCCAGCGCCAGCTTCAACACGGAAAGCGTCTTGAGGCCAAGGAAGTCAAACTTTGTCAGCCCTGCTTTCTCAACCCATTTCATGTTGAACTGGGTCACCGGCATCTCGGATTTGGGGTCGCGATAGAGCGGTACCATTTCCTCCAGCCGCCTGTCGCTGATGACGATACCGGCCGCATGGGTCGAGGCGTGGCGATAAAGTCCCTCAAGTTTCTGGGCGATACCGAGCATATGTGCCACGGTGGGATCTTCGGCCGCAGCGTCCCGCAGCCGCGCCTCTTCCGCGATGGCTTTGTCCAGCGTCACGGGATTGGCAGGGTTTTGCGGCACCAGCTTGGTGAGTTTATCGACCTGCCCATAGGGCATTTCCAGCACACGGCCCACGTCCCGCATCACACCGCGCGCCTGCAACGAGCCGAAGGTGATGATCTGTGCCACACGCTCATGCCCGTAACGGTCCTGCACGTGGCGGATCACCTCCTCTCGCCGGTCCTGACAGAAGTCGATGTCGAAATCCGGCATCGAGACGCGATCAGGATTCAAAAAGCGTTCGAACAGGAGATTGAAGCGCAAGGGGTCGATATCCGTGATTTGCAAGGCATAGGCCACCAGTGAGCCCGCACCGGAGCCGCGTCCCGGCCCCACTGGAACGCCGTTATTTTTCGCCCACGC
>JANNRX010000399.1:0-2524 GCA_031401875.1 Hyphomicrobiales bacterium
CGCGAGCGCACGCTCGGCGAGGCGCAGATTCAATTACAGCAGGCCAACGCACTGATGTCCGGGCTGCTGAATGTGGCCTCGCGCAACGAGGTCTTTGCCTACCGTGAAATCTGCCGCCGTTTCTGCAACAAAAAATCCCTCGACCCGGATGTCCGCAAGTTCTGGAAAAAGGTCAAGGCGGTCGGTATTCCGGCGAATTATCTCAACGCCGAGCTGTGGGACATCCATCCCGACACACCCCTGGGCAACGGCAACCAGACGCTCCAGATGGCGCAGGCTTCACAGCTCATGTCCGTGCGCGGCGCACACAGCCCGGACGCGCAGCAGACCATCCTGCATCTCTACGATGCGGCCATCACGCAGAATCCGCGCCTTGCCCAGAAACTTGTGCCGCTCGGCGAGCAGAAGTCGTTCTCGAACGGTCAGGCTTGGGCTTCCGCCACCTTTGGAACCTTGATGCAGGGTGTGCCTCTGCCCATCAAGCCGGAGCTGAACCCGATTGACCAGATTGAAACCCTACTCGGCTTGAGCGCCGGGGTGATTCAGAAGATTGAAACCACCAACAATGTTGGCTCCGAGGATGAGCTGCTCGGACTCCAGACCGTCATGGGTCAGGTAGAGCAGTTAATTCAAATGTTGAGCCAAGACCCAGCACAGAAAGATGTGGTCAAACAAGCCACCGACAGCTTGAGTCAGCTTTCCAACATCGTGAAAGGATTTGCCCAGCGTCAGGCGCAGGCAGCCAAGGCCAGCACCAAGGAAACGGTCAGCCTCAACTACAAGGACGCCCCTGAAGACATCAAGCGCCAGATTGAGCAGGCTGCCGGGTTCCAGCCTTCGCAGCTTCCGGTCACTGACCCGAAGATGCTCAAGGCTGGCCAGCAAATCGCACTCAAGGAAGAACAGTTCAAGCAGAAGTCAGCTCACGCTGATGCCGCATTTGCCGCCGAACAGCATCGCATGACGCTGGAAACCCAAGCTGAAATCCAAAAGGCTGGGCTTGAGCATGGGGTGAAGATGGCAGCAACGGAGCGGGAAGCTGCGGCTGCCGAGCCTGTGCCAGTGGAGTGATTTTTTTAAGGCGAGTGGTTGCCCAGCATTTCCTGCGCGAGCTGTTTCACTCTTTCAGGATATTTGTCAGCAAGGCCGGAGCCGCCACTCCCGTCCAGCCCATGCAGATTGCAGAACTGGTCGTATTCATAATCAGTCCAGATTGGCCTTGCTGCCACATAGTAAAGATACTGATGGGCGAGCATGACATCTGTTGCTGATGGCTCGTTTTTGGTTGCCATATTTTTTTTCAGAATCATTTTAACTGCCATTGCACCGAACGCTACGCGTCGGTGAATTATTTGTTATGCTGAAGAAATTGTTCCGCGATCCAGCGCGTATAGGCAGGCGGAATTGCTTGCGCGAGTTCGCTCTGCCCCATCCATTCGCACCCCATTTCGCGGGCGGCGTATCGCACGCCTGAGAAGTGCCCCACGGGTTGCACGATGTCGCCTTCCTTGATAGGCCTTCCCATCTTCACGGGTTTCATCGGCGGAACCTCTGGCTGCGCCAGCGGGAAGCTCGCCTCAAAGTATCGTGGACGATGCACGCGGAGTCCAAATGCGGAGCCGTTCAGGAAGATCGGATTGCGGAGCGGTGCGCCCGGAACGTTCTCGATGATCCAAGGCTTTCCATTGGCGATCAGAGCTTCGCGGGTTGCCTCGATCAGATCGACGTATTCCCGCCCTTCCTTGCGCCACTGCTTGCCGGCCTTCGTGTAGGCTTGGCACGGTGGCGAGGCGTGGATCAGGTCGTATTTGTGGCCGTGTTCGCGGAGGTATTCCAGAGCGTCCCCCATCACGAACGGATGCGGGTTTTTCGGTTGCGGGCGGATGTCCACACCAAGCACATCGAAGCCAGCCAGCCGATACCCCTCACCCGCTCCGCCAGCGCAACAGAACAGATCCAAAAGAGCATAACAAGACGGTGATGCCAATCCCGAGGGCGGCGATGTCGGTTCAGTAATCATAGCTTTTTTCCGCCCTCGGGCTGGCATACCTCAGCGTTCTGAGGATACGGGCCGTTGTGCTTCCACGGTGGCCCGCAGACCCGTTGGTATCCGCCACGGATGCAGTGAGCGCAGAGTCCGCGCACTTCCTCTTTGGTTTCCGAGTTGTATGCGGTGTAGAGATACCAGTTGCCGGCGCGTTGTTGTCCGCATCCCGTGCAGATGTAGCCGCCGGGTTTGCCTTCCAGTTTGGCTACGCGATTTTCAAGTTCGCGTAACCTCAGAACCACCGAGTGCAGCGAATCCGGCGGGGCTTCTTGGTTTTCGATTGTCGCTGACGTGCTCATATTTTTTCTTTCTCGCCGCCGGATGCGCTGACCCGGACGTTAGGCTTCCACATACACGCGCCATTTGGTTTCGTCCGACTTCCGGGAGACGCTCACGAGTTGCGCTTCACTAGCTTCGTCGAAGTCGCCAGCCGGATTCCGCACTTCCACGGCGGCATCGCCCGCAGTTTCGCGCAGT
>JANNRX010000400.1:0-2242 GCA_031401875.1 Hyphomicrobiales bacterium
CTCGCTTTCGCATTCGATGACACCGCCATGATCGCCGATAATTTTTGCAACAAGCGCCAACCCCAACCCAGTTCCCTTTGCCTTGGTCGTAACAAAGGGTTCAAAAATGGTTGGCAAAACCTCGGCAGAAATTCCCGTTCCGTTGTCGCGAACACTAAGCTCCAGCGGCAATGCAATTCGGTCTCGCGATCCACTTTGCGACAGGTGAACGCCTGGCCGGAATGCCGTGCCCAAATGAATCTCTGCACCCGTGACACCATCCACTGCATCGGCTGCGTTCTTGACCAGGTTCAACAGCACCTGGATCAATCGGTCGTGTTCACCCATGACGGGCGGCAGTGACGGGTCATACGTTTCAATAAATCTCACATTTCGAGCGAAACTGGATTCAGCCAAACGCCGAACATGATGCAGAACCTCGTGAATGTTCACCGGCTTTGCATTGATGGGGCGGTTGTCACTGAAGACTTCCATCCGATCGACCAAATCGCGAATGCGATCCGTCTCTGTACAAATCAGCCGCGTCAGCAATCGATCTTCGGAATTGGCATTTTGCTCAATCAATTGCGCGGCACCACGGATGCCTGCCAAGGGGTTCTTGATTTCATGGGCCAGGATCGCTGCCATCGCTGTCACCGACCGTGCGGCTTGGCGGTTGACCATCTGACGATCCATCTTGTGCGCGATGGTTCGTTCTTGGATCATCAACAGAACCAATCCACTGTCGTCGGCCAGTGGTGATACATGTGCATCCACAATTCGGCTGCCCACTTTTGGCGACGCAAATTCGACGCCGTATTCACTGACGACTTGTCCGCTCGTAAAGGCTTGCTCAACCAACTCGACAATCGGCGAGCTAAACGGTGCCAGCGACCGCAACAATTGCCGCTTCAACAATGCCGCACTGGTGTCAAAGAATTGCTCAGCGGCAGGGTTCGCATAGACCACAACACCGTCGGAATCGACCGCAAGTGCTGGATGCGGAAGCGCCGCCAACAATGCTTCAGGCTCAACCGGTTTGAATCTCGATTTCGCTGGGCGCAGCGTTGGCGCGGTTGTCATCCCGCCCTCCGAAAATCATGCGGTGGTGAATCCAGTATTCGCATAACCGCATGTGGGTCTTCGGTCCTCAGCAACCCATCGCGAAGGTCATCACTCACGCCGAGCTCCTCGGCATAAGCCGCCAAATGCTTGCGCACAATTTTGGCACCAAGATCGGCACCATAATGCTCCAATGAAGCGGCGTAGTGATCACGCATCGTCAACCACGCGGCGTCAAACGAAGGCGCCCTATAGTCACGCCCGCTCAGGTCGTCTGCAATTTGCCGCAACACCCATGGTCGACCCAGCGCGCCGCGCCCAATCATCACGCCATCTGCACCGGACTGTGCAAGTGCAGCCCTCGCGTCAGTCGCGTTTTCAATGTCGCCATTGACGATGACCGGGATCGATATCGCGGCCTTAACCTCCGCCACGTACGACCAGTCAGCCTTGCCCTTGTAAAACTGTGCCCGCGTTCGACCATGCACCGTCACCATTTCTGCGCCGCAATCTTCGACGATGCGGGCGACGTCCGGTGCATTACGGCTTTTGTCGTCCCAGCCGGTCCGCATTTTTGCGGTAACTGGCACGCTCACAACGGCTCGAACCGCCGCCACCAACCGACCAATCAGCGATGGATCGCGCATCAACGCAGAGCCACACTGAAACCCAACCACGAACTTCGATGGGCAACCAAAGTTCAGATCAATTAGCTGCGCGCCCTCGCCTTCCACAAACCGCGCCGCCTCGGCAACAATTGTGGGATCAAAACCGGCCAACTGAACCGCATAGAATCCATCCGCCTGACTGGCCTTAAGGCGACGGCATTCTTTGCGTCGTTCTCTCAGCAGCTCCGAACTCGCGATCATTTCTGTAAAAGCGATGCCCGCGCCATAACTCATGACCGTCTGCCGGAACGGCAGATCAGTGACGCCTGTCATCGGTGCCAACAACACTGGACCGTTCAGAAAGCTCGGCAATTTCCTATCGATCACGGCTCTGCTCAATATTTAGGCAATCTGATAACTGCCTACTGAATGAACAAACTATGCTGCATCGCAGCAATAATCAAGACCCGATGCGGTAACGCTCACGGCCCAGACCGAAAGATCGCAGAGCTCTATGAACCCGCTATGTCGCTGATCGCGATGATATTGTCGTCGCTGTTTCGATCAATCCGCTTGGTATACGGATCGACGCC
>JANNRX010000401.1:0-3988 GCA_031401875.1 Hyphomicrobiales bacterium
CCCGGACAGGATGCCGATCTGCGAGGATGACCGGATGAACCCGGAATCACCTTACGGCACCTCAAAATTGATGACCGAATACATGCTGCGCGATGCAGCAGGCGCGCATGGGTTGAAGTACGTCATCCTGCGCTATTTCAATGTGGCGGGCGCTGATCCACGCATGCGTGCCGGACAATCGTCGGCGCGTGCCACGCATCTCATCAAGATTGCGGCGGAAGCCGTTGTGGGCAAGCGTGATGGCATGAGCGTTTTCGGAACAGATTATGCAACACCCGATGGCACCTGCATCCGTGATTATATTCACGTTCGCGATCTGGCGAAGGCGCATTCAGCGGCTCTGGATCATTTGCGGGATGGCGGAACCAGTGGCACATTCAATTGCGGCTATGGCCACGGTTTTTCGGTTCTCGAAGTTATCGAGATGGTCAAGAAAGTCTCGGGCAAGGATTTCCCGGTAACAACAGCGCCGCGCCGTGCCGGAGACCCCGCGGGCCTTGTGGCGGATAACACGCGCATCCGCTCGACGCTGAAGTGGACTCCGGAGCTCGATGATCTCGAAACGATCGTCAGGCATGCACTTGAATGGGAAGAAAAGCTCAAGAGCCGCAACCGTTAGTCGGTTAAGCTCCCAACACACGCTCCGCTTCGGCGATTGCCACAAAAATATGGTAAAATGTACTGGCAGTGATGGGCGCATCTATGACATCGCCTTTGCGGTCAAGCTGATCGACCCAGCATCCCCTTGGAGCGGGATTGAGATAGCGCTGCTTCAGGCTGTGCAGGGCAGTAATGGCGTTAAGTTTTGCTCCGTCCCGTCCGACCTCGGCTTCTGCCAGCCAGGCTTTGGCCAGTTCGGTCTGCAACCAGGTCCGGCTGGTGTGGCGCCGGATTATCCCGTTGCTGTCCGCTTCATCGAACAGAAGACCGGTCACTGGGTCTGCGCTCGAGATAGCCCGGTCCAGCAGCTGGCTCGGCAATCTGGAGGGCGGCTTGCCCGTGATCGCCTCGTGGCGGCGCAGCAGCCAGACCCATTCTGCCTGATGTCCCGGTTCGCTAGAGGTTCCGAGCGGAGGCGCAAGCGGCTGCCAGTTCTGTGTGAAGAATTCGCGGATCGTGTGCGTTGCCGGGTCAAGAAAACTGGTGTGAAAGAGTGTCAGGAACTGACTGGCCCGCTTGAGGGCTTCAGGATGCGCCAGTGTTTCATGCAGTGCCAGCATGGCTTCGAAAGCATGCATATTGGGGTTTTGCCGACGCGGCAGCGAAGTGGGCTTGCCCTCATTTAATGTGCCGTGATTGTCCGTCAGTTCCTCATCGATGAAGGCGAGAGTCTGGTCCACGACCGCGCGGATCTGCGCATCGCCACTGACACGAGCAAGCCATGACGCCGCCAGCAGCACGAACATATGGTCGTAGGTATCGCGCAGGCCATTGGCGACAGCGCCATCTGCTGTCAGCAGATGCACGAAACCCGGCTTGCCATCCGGAGCATGGCCTTTGTCCATCAGATAATCGAAACCACGCAGCGCGACGTATAATCCGTCCTGATACCAGCCGAGATGCGCCGCATGGGCGTAGACGTAGATCTGGCGGGCCTGCACCCTGAGACGCCGGTCGGCAACGAGGTCCGGTACGCCCTCCTGCGTCAGGCGTTCATGAAAGCCGCCGCGATGCGCGTCCCACCCGGTCGAGGCCCAGAGCGGCAGGGCCTCGTTGATTGCCCAGCCTTTGAGATCGGGTGGAAGCAGCGCTGTCATCCGCCCAGAAGATCCTTCACTTCGGCAGAACGGGCCTTTGGTGCAATAAACACACCCTCAGGCCTTGCGACAATGGTCAGGTTTTCAACGCCGATTGCAACCACGCGCGTGTCTTCGGCTATGATCAGACTATTGGAAACATCACGTATCTGTACTTCGCCCACAACAGCATTGCCGACGCTGTCATGTTCAAGGGAATCGAAGACAGCGGCCCAGTTGCCCACATCGGACCAGATGAAGCTGGCGGGCACCATGGCGACCTTGCTGCTTTTTTCAAACAGCGCGTAATCAATGGAAATCTTCGGTGCAGACAAGAATGGATCCTTCGCCAGTTCGATGGTTCGGCCTGTCACGCAAGCCTCCGCAACGGCGGCCTGAACGGCAGTCCAGACATCAGGCATATGGGCCAGCGCTTCGGATGCAAAGATACCTGCCTCGAACACGAACATGCCGCTGTTCCAGCTGAAGCCGCCTTCAGTGAGATAGCGCACGGCGAGATCCAGCTTTGGTTTCTCATGGAACCTGTCGACCCGGAATGTCCCGGCATGGCCTGCAATGGCCTGGCCTTGTTGCAGATAGCCGAACTCGGTTGAGGGCGCTGTCGGCGTGATGCCAAAGGTGCCAAGATAACCCGAACGCGCCAGTGCAATCGCGGTCTGGAGTGTTTCGCTGAAGCGCAGACTATCGGGGATCAGATGATCGCAGGGCATGGCGCAGACAATCACATCATCGCCGAAGCGCTCTTTCGCCAGCGCAACGCCGGCTGCAATCGCGGGGCCGGAATCACGCCTTGCCGGTTCCAGCATCAGCAGCGGCGCAGTCTCTTTGATTTCCTTTGCCTGTTCGGCCAGAAGCAACTCATGATTGCGGTTGGCGGCGACAATCACCTCGTCGACACCGGCGGCGCGCAGGCGCTTCAACGTCAGCTGATAGAGGGAAAGTGCACCAAACAGCTTCAGGAACTGCTTGGGACATTCCGGACGCGACACAGGCCAGAGCCGGGTTCCCGCACCGCCGGACAAGAGAAGAGCAACGACTTTTGCAGGGGCGGGCATCAAGACAATCATCCTTCCAGCGATTCTTGGGCGCAATCACCGTATTTTTGTAACGCCATGCTGAAGCAATGACCAGCAGCAGGGTGATGGCTTGCAGGCGCGGGCGCCAGGTGTTGCTCCTGAGCCCGTTTGCGCGGCAGCAATGCTCGACCGCGTATCTGGCGCATCGACAAAATTTTCCAGGGCTGATAGACCCGGCGGCATTGTCCAGGAAAACTGATTTCCGCTGCGACGAATATCCATTTTCTTGAATTTATCCGGGGAATATCCATGAACGGTCGTCAGTTCATCTATCACATGAAGGGCCTGTCCAAAACCTATCCGGGTGGCAAACAGGTGCTCAACAACATTCACCTCTCGTTTTATCCCGATGCCAAGATCGGCGTTCTGGGTGTGAATGGTTCGGGTAAATCGACACTCCTGAAAATCATGGCGGGCTACGACAAGGACTGGAACGGCGAAGCCTGGGTCGCGGACGGGGCCAGGGTCGGCTATCTGCCGCAGGAGCCCCAGCTTGACACGTCCCTTGATGTGCGCGGCAACGTCATGCTGGGTGTGGCAAAACAGCAGGCGATCCTCGACCGTTACAACGAGGTCATGGCGAATTACTCCGACGAGACAGCGGAGGAGGGCGCAAAGCTTCAGGATCTGATCGACGCGCAGAACCTCTGGGATCTCGATGGCAAGGTGGAACAGGCCATGGATGCCTTGCGCTGCCCGCCCGATGACTGGAAAGTGGATAATCTCTCGGGGGGTGAAAAGCGCCGCGTGGCACTCTGCAAGCTGCTGCTGGAACAGCCCGAGCTGCTGCTGCTGGATGAGCCGACCAACCATCTCGACGCCGAGACCGTGAACTGGCTGGAGAATCACCTGCGCGAGTATCCCGGCTCGATCCTGATCGTTACCCATGACCGCTACTTCCTTGATAACACTCGGGACAGCACGAACACCGCGCCGAGGACGAAGAAGATCGCGAGCGTGGCCAGGTACGGCAGGCCGGTGAGCGTGCCCGCCACCTGCCACACCTCGGCGTTGATGAACAAGAAGGTGGTGAACAGGAGCAGTAGTGGGAGTGCTCGTGCTACCAGCGGCCCCAGCCCGGTGAGTTGTCCTCGACCTCGCCGGACGCCCCATCGCAGCAGCGGTCCCACGCCGTAAGACGACCAGAGGTAGATG
>JANNRX010000402.1:0-11797 GCA_031401875.1 Hyphomicrobiales bacterium
CTTGCCGATCTTGAGGTTTTCCTCAATCGAGCGCGCAAACAGCATCGGCTCCTGAAACACAACGCCGATATGGTGGCGCAGCGACGACACAGTGTAGTCGCGGATGTCCACGCCATCAATGAGAATGCGTCCGGATTGCGGATCAAAGGCCCGGTGCAGCAACCCAAGCGTCGTCGATTTGCCGGAACCGGTTGCGCCAACCAATGCCACGGTTTCGCCGGGCTCAACCGTGATGAAGACATCTTTCACGGCGGATTTCTTGCCATCATAAGAGAAGGAAACATTCTCGAAATGAACACGCCCCTTGAAGCGCGGAGCCTCAATCGCATTGTGCTTGTCATGCACCGCAGGAAGGGTATCGATGATATCGAAAAACTCACGCATCTTTGGGGCTTGCATGAGCAGCGAATTGACGAAGCCAACCGCTTCCTCAAGCTTGCCGATCAGCATCGTGGCAAAGCCCATGAAGGTCACGATCTCGCCGATGGAGGCGAGGCCCTGGATATGCAGATAGGTGCCATACAGCAGGATAAGCGTTACAGTCAGTGTCGCGGCAGTGCGGGTGGCAACAGAGGCCAGCGCCCACCAGGACAGAACCGGGATCTGTGCGGACAGCAACTGGTGAATAATGCCCTTGAGCGCTTCCGTCTCAGCCTTGATCCGCGTGAAGGACTGGATCACGGGAATATTGCCCAGCGCATCGGATGTATGTTCAGCCAGATTGGAGTGATACCCCTCCACTGAACCTTGCATCGTTTCAGTCTTGTGCATGATGTACCAGATCAGCACCGCAAAAATGGCGACCAGCGCGATCAGCAGCGAGGCAAGCCGCCAGTTCAGAAACACCGTGAATGGCAGCAGAAGCACCAGCGCCACAATGGCCGAGCAGTGGCTGCGGAAAAAACCCAGCCAGAGCCAGGCCATGCCGTTGGAACCCTCCAGCATGACCTTCAGCACACGGCCTGAATGCGTCTGGGTATGGAATGCCAGCGGCAGAGTCAGCACATGTTCGAAGTAATTCGCCATGACAGCGAGACGGCGCCGATGCGAGAGCCTGTCGGCGTGGAGTGCCACAAGAACGCCGGCCCCAATCGTGAAAATGCCAAAGGCAATCCAGAACAGGATCAGCATCGAGATATCCGCGAAGGAGACACTTGTGCCAGGCGGCCGTTGTGCGGAGAGCACATTAATGATCTGGCCAAAAAGGGCAGGCTCGGCAAAGGCAGCGATCGCAAGCAGAATATTGGCAAGTGTCAGGACAAGGCCAAGTCTGAATTCCGGACCAAGCTGGCCCAGAACGCGTTGGTAGAGAACGGAAAGTGACATGCCTGCCTGTGCTTTGTACGGTATCGAAGCGCGCGATTTGCACCTTTGGCGTTTCTTTATGTCAAATTCCGGATGCAATCCAGAGACTTGTTTGAGACTGAAACAGCGTGCACTCCCACGCATGCCTTCTGCGAACAATGGTTAGCGATGCACTCATCGGCTTTCGTCTGTGCTGAATATGCATTGACGATGCACGAGCATGGGATGACGATGGAGCAAAGAGAGTATTGTCCATGCCCCATGTGATCTCGCGACGCGCCATCCTTGCAGCCCTTCTTGCCACGACGGCACTGCCACGGCGGCTGTCCGCACAAACAGCAGCGCCGGTTCAGCCGATCATCTCCGGATGGCCGCGTCGCCAGCCGGTGTTCGCGCAAGGCGGCATGGTCTCCAGCCAGGAGGCGCTGGCAACACGCGTTGGGGTCGATATCCTCGAGCGCGGCGGCAACGCGATTGATGCCGCAGTGGCCGTGGGCTTCGCGCTTGCCGTCACGCTTCCCCGTGCGGGCAATATCGGCGGCGGTGGTTTCATGATCGTCCACAGGGCGGACAGGAATGAAACCCGCGCGCTTGATTTTCGCGAAACAGCCCCCGCCTCGATGGCCAAGGATGTCTATCTCAACGACAAGGGCGAGGCTGATCTCAACCGAAGCCAGAATACGGGGCTGGGTATCGGCATTCCCGGTACTGTCGCCGGAATGGCCATGGCGCTGGAGCGGTTTGGTTCGGGCCAGTTCACCTTGGGCACATTGATCCAGCCAGCCGTTGCACTGGCGCGTGATGGTTTCACGATCGGCGATGATCTGGCTTTCTCGCTGAAGCAGGCGGAAGCACGGCTCAAGCGCTATCCATCCGCAATGCGCATTTTTGCGATGCCCGAAGGCGGCATGATGCCACGCGGGGCGCTGTTGCGGCAGACGGATTTGGCCGAAACGCTGGCCGGCCTTGCCGTCACAGGCCCCAGAGGCTTCTACGAAGGCTCGCTGGCCGAGAAGATGGTCACTGCGGTCAATGCCGCTGGTGGCAAGTGGTCACTGGATGATCTCAAATCCTACAAGGCCATCGAACGGGATGTGGTGCGCGGAAGCTACCGGGGCCATGATATTGTCTCGATGCCACCGCCGTCATCGGGCGGGGTCCATCTGGTTCAGATCCTCAATATGCTGGAGGGTTTCGATATGAAGGCGGCAGGCCACAATTCTGCCGACGGCATCCACCTTTTCGCCGAGGCGTCAAAACTGGCTTATGCCGATCGCAGCGAGTATCTCGGCGATCCTGATTTTGTGAAAGTGCCCGTGAGAGGCCTCACCTCCAAGGCCTATGCTCAGACGCTCCGGTCACAGATTGACCCCGCCAGGACAAGGCCGGGCCAGGAGATCAAGCCCGGCAAACCGCAGCCTTTCGAGAGCGATCAGACAACACATTATTCGGTGGTTGACCGGGATGGCAACGCGGTCTCCTGCACCTACACCCTGAACTTCAGTTACGGTGTTGGCATGGTTGCGGATGGCACCGGCATTCTCATGAACAATGAGCTGGATGATTTCGCTGCCAAGCCCGGCGTTCCCAACGCCTATGGCCTTGTGGGTGGTGATGCCAATGCACCAGGACCGGGAAAACGACCCTTATCCTCGATGTCGCCCACCATCGTGTTCAAGGCGGGCAAGCCCTTTCTGGTCACGGGATCACCGGGCGGCAGCCGCATCATCACCACTGTGCTGCAGGTCATCACCAACATCATCGACCATGAGATGAACGTGGCTGAGGCGACGGAAGCCGTGCGGGTGCATCACCAGTGGTTGCCTGATGAATTACGGGTCGAACGCGGCCTTTCGGTTGATACCATGCGTCTGCTTCAGGCCAAGGGACACAAGGTCAGCGTGCAACAGGCCATGGGGTCGACGCACTCGATATTGCTGACACCAGCGGGTTTCGAAGGCGCTTCTGATCAACGACAGTCGGATACCCTGACAGCTGGAGCCTTGCTCAAGAAACGCTGAGTATTCCCTCCTCATAGGATCGGATCGCGGACAGTCAGGCGGATTTCAGGCCCTTCGTTTTCCAATCATTGAACTGTCATGTGGAGTGTTAGAATTATACTATCGAATCATGTGATTGAGGGTTTTCATGCCTCGGTTGTTTGCTGGTCTTGAGGTTCCCCCTCTCATTCGTCAGCGGCTTTCGTCCCTGCAAGGCGGCCTGGCCGGTGCCAGATGGCTTGAACCTGCTGATTTTCACATCACATTGCGATTCATTGGTGACATCAGCAATCGTGTTGCATGTGATATCGACAGTCTGCTTGCAGAGGTGAATCGTCACCCTGTTCCTGTCACCCTGTCTGGTCTTGAAAGTTTTGGTGGTGACAAGCCGCATTCGATCTATGCCAAAGTCGAGCCCAGCCGCCAACTCACAGAATTGCAGGCCGAGATCGACAGGCTGGTGCGCGCTTGCGGAGTGGAATTCGACAGACGCCGCTTTCAGCCGCATGTAACACTTGCACGGCTGAAAGGGGCGTCGTCGCCCGATGTCGCTGATTATCTTGCATTGCGCGGTTATTTTCCGCCCCAACGGTTCACGCTTGAAAGGTTCGTGCTGTTTTCTTCGCGTGCATCCATTGGTGGCGGCCCATATAGGATCGAAACGAGTTATCCACTACAGTATCAAGCCATGATCAGAAGCGCCTTTCGATGATTGCAAAAAGACTTTCCCGTGACGAAATAACAGCAGCGCTTGCCGAACTGCCGGGCTGGTCTGTTGCGCCCTCCCGTGAGGCTCTCACAAAGACCTTCGTCTTCCGCAACTTCAACGAGGCTTTTGGCTGGATGACCCGGATGGCGCTGATTGCCGAAAAGATGGATCATCATCCGGAATGGTTCAACATCTACAAGACCGTCGATGTGACGCTTTCGACCCATGATTCTGGCGGCGTGACCGCTCTCGACCTTGCTCTTGCTGCAGCCATGAACGCAACGAAGTAACAGTGCATTGAGCGGAAAGCAGCTGTTAATCATCAATGAAAGATGATGGCCATGCTCGCTTTTCAGGGCCTTGCATAAACCAGAATTGTAAGATTTCGCCGCTAATCTCTCCTGACTGAGGAGGCATAGGGCATGATTTCTGCAATACGTTCCATGCTGATGCGTGGTGTCAGTCTTTCCAGCCGTTTTCGCAAACGCGAGGACGGTTCGGCGGCAGTTGAGTTTGCCATTGTCTCGCTTCCATTTTTCGGTCTGATGTTTGCTGTTATCGAACTCTCCATCTTCTTTTTTGCGAGCCGCTTTCTGGAAGACAGCACCTTTGATATCGGACGGCGGGCTCTCACCCAGAGTTTGAACCCGGCCAGTTCTTGTACGGATTTTCGAACACAACTCACAAACAGAGTGAGCGGCTGGTTCGATCCTTCGCAGCTTGTGGTCAGCGTCAAGGTTCTGAATTCGTTTGGTTCAGCAGGAACACCAGTCGATTTCAACAATCCGAGCTGTAGTTTCGGCACAACGGGTCAGATTCTTCTCATCGAGACTACGTATCCCTATCCCTTTACAGCGTTCCGTTTGTACAGCGGCACTCCTGGCAGTGGCGTTGCTTTTCCCCTACGGGCGGCGACCGCCCTCCGCGTGGAGTGAGAGCATGAAAAGCAGGATCAAAGAGATGGATCGTTCTACCCGGAGTTCAGGCCTGTTTGGAAGCATCCGTGCCCTTGCCAGGGACAACAAGGGTGTCGCCGCCATCGAGTTTGCATTCATTGTGCCCGTTATGTTCAGCTTCTATTTCATGCTGAATGAAACCGCCAATGGCATGCGTGCCTCCCGCAAAGTCACGATGGTCGCCCGCATCATGGCCGATCTGTCGTCACGCCCTGCGAATATCAGTGATGCTGAACTCAATGATATTTTTTCGGCGGGCACACCGATTATGGCCCCTTTCGATACGTCGACAGGGGGCTACCGGATTACCAGCATTCGCTTCAATGGTGCCACACCACCCGTTGGATATGTCGACTGGAGCAGAGTCTCGGGCTCTGGATTCAGCGAGCATCCCCGTTGCACCCCAAGCCAGACAGTACCGGGAAATCCCTTGCCGCCGATCGCAGTCCCCACCGGCCTTCAGACTGCGAATACATCGCTCATTCTGGCCGAAGTGGCTGTTCCATATACGCCATCCGTAGGCTGGAACATTACCGGGGTGATCAATTTGCGCGATCAGCTATACATGCGTCCGCGAAACTCGGCTTTCGTGACCCGCAACGGAGTAACGAACGCAGCTTGTCCCTAAGACAGGGTGATTGATCCTGGGCACTCCCGGACCGGCGATGTCATTGTCACAATGAACGTCTAGAGTAAGGGCATGAGCGAATCATCCCTTTTCAAGCGCAGCAAGCCAACACGTGTTGTCTTCGACATCGGCAATGTCCTGCTTGTATGGAATCCGCGCCGTCTTTACCGCAACATCTTCAGCACAGAGAGCGAAGTTGAATATTTTCTGACACGGGTATTGCCGCCGGAATGGAATCTGGAGCAGGATCGCGGGCGCCCCTGGAGTGAGGCTGAAACGCTTCAGATCGCGCAGTTTCCCCAATATGCCGCCGAAATTCGTGCCTGGCGGGCCCGCTGGATCGAGATGATCCCCGATGCGATTCACGGAACCGTTGCGATCCTTGAGGCATTGAAAGCGCAAGGTATTCCGCTTTACGCCATCACGAATTTTGCGAGCGATACATTGCAGGAGGCGAAAAGCCGCTACGCTTTTCTTGCCAATTCCTTCATTGATATGGTCGTTTCAGGGGATGAAAAGCTGCTGAAGCCAGATCCTGCGATTTATCAGGTATTGCTCGACCGTCAGAAGCTTGGCGCGGAAGATTGTGTCTTCATCGATGACAGCCAGGCGAATGTCGATGCTGCCGCCGCACTCGGTTTCCACGCTCTGCATTTCACCACGCCGGAGATTTTTGCAGCCGACCTGCGTGCGCTTGGTTTCAACGTCTGATCAGATCGTCTGGTTATAGGCTCCCACTTCCGGATGTGTTCTGAGAACATCATCAACGGTCTTGAACATTTCCCGCATCCGCGCCTCGGAGACAGGACTTTCGACCACCACGACAAGCTCCGGCTTGTTGGATGAGGCGCGCACCAGGCCCCAGGTGCCATCCTCTGTCACCACGCGTACGCCGTTCACCGTCACGAGATCAATGATCGCCTTGCCATCGAGTTTTGCGCCTTTGGCATGGAGTTCCTGGAACTGCGCCACCACCTTGTCGACGATGCCGTATTTCACCTCATCGGCACAATGGGGGGCCATGGTTGGCGAACCCCAGGTCTTGGGAACATCGGCATAAAGTTCCGCCATGGTCTTGCCAGGGTTGCGATCCAGCATATCGAGAACGGCAATGGCGGTCACGACGCCATCATCATAGCCGCGGCCGACGGGGGTGTTGAAAAAGAAGTGGCCAGATTTTTCGAAGCCAGCCAGCGCGTTCAGGTCCGCCACGCGACGCTTGATATAGCTGTGGCCGGTCTTCCAGTAATCGGTCTTGGCACCAAGAGCCTTCAGCACCGGATCGGAAGCGAAGAGGCCGGTTGATTTAACATCGACGACAAATTGCGATGGTCCGTAGAGTTTCGTCAGATCGCGCGCCAGCATGACGCCGATCTTGTCTGCAAAAATCTCGTCGCCATTGTTGTCGACAACGCCGCAACGGTCGCCGTCGCCATCAAAGCCAAGTGCCACATCAGCGCCATGCTCTTTGACGGCATGGGACATGGAATGCAGCATCTCCATGTCCTCGGGGTTGGGATTATAGCGCGGAAAGGTGTAGTCGAGCTCGGCGTCCATGGGGATGACGTCGCAGCCGAGCGCCTCCAGGATACGCGGCGCGAAAGCGCCTGCCGTGCCATTGCCGCAGGCCGCGATGACGCGCAGCTTGCGCTTGATCTTTGGGCGGTTGGTGAGATCCTTGATGTAGGCGTCGGCGAAGTTCTCATGGAACACATAGCTGCCACCGCCACCGAGATCGAACGTGCCTGCCAGCACGATCTCTTTCAGCCGGGTCATTTCGACGGGTCCGAAAGTCACGGGGCGTTGCGAGCCCATCTTTACGCCGGTCCAACCATTGTCATTATGCGAGGCCGTGACCATGGCGACTGCCGGTACGTCAAGGTGGAACTGCGCGAAATAGGACATGGGAGACATGGCAAGGCCAATGTCATGCACCTTGCACCCAGCCGCCAGCAAGCCACTGATCAGCGCGTATTTGATGGAGGATGAATAGCCGCGAAAATCATGTCCAACCACGATTTCCTTTTTGACACCCTGCTCCTTCAGGAGCGTGCCCAGGCCCATTCCCAGCGCCTGAACGCCCATGAGGTTGAGTTCAGGCTCTTTCTTGGATGCCGGATGGCCGAACCACCAGCGCGCGTCATATTCCCGAAAGCCTGTCGATTTCACCAGGGGGGCGTTCTCGAAAAGGGCAGTGTTGGGGGAAACGGCGTTGAGCGGCTTGGGGTATGTCATTGATGGCCTCGTGCATTGCTCGAGCATGTCGCGAATAAGTGGGAACCGGTTATTCGAGGACGACATGCTCCAAGTTTATTGTTGTGACGCTCTATACGCAAGCTTCTGTGAACGCCAGATAAAGGACTGCGGGGTTTTGCTGGAGAGTGTTTTCGGACAGAAAACCCGAATCTACTTTTCCTGAAAACAATCTTATCTCAGCACCCGTATCAGCCGCGTGACATCAATGAGCGAGACAAGTGCCGCCGAGATATAGGTGAACGCGGCAGCTTTCAGCACCTTGCGTGCCGCAGGCATGTCGTTTTCCGGCAAGAACTGTCCCGCTTCAAGAATGGGCAATGCGCGTTTGAACGAGGCATCTAGCTCCACCGGCAGCGTCACGACATGCATGGCAAGGCGGGAGGCCATCAGGATCACAACCAGTCCGACCTGCGCCGCGATGAGCGCGGGAGAGCGTGCGAAAACGCCGAGCAGCGGAATGGCAAAGAACACGATCTGCGCCGTCCGCTCGATCCAGATCACCGTCGGTGCCAGCTTCTGGCGCAGCTCAAAAGTTCGATCACCATGGGCATGCTGGAGGGCATGGCTCACCTCATGGGCGGCGACAGCAATCGCCGCGATGGACTTGCCGTCATGGTGCGGCAGCGACAGGCGGATTGTCTCATCACCCGGATCATAATGGTCGCCACCTTCTGTCAGCTCGACCTTGACATGGCGCAGCTCCGCCTGGTCCAGCAAGATGCGAGCAAGTTCAGCACCGGTGCCGCCCAGATCCTCGCGCTCACGCTGGTTTTCGCGCAGCACATGCTTCACCCACCATTGCGGAATGAAGATCAGCGCGACAAGCAGGCAGACGCCAAGGATGATGAAAGGCATGGAACTCGCTCTTAATGCAGAGAAGCGCGATTGCTGGAAAGGTCCTGAATGAGAGGCCGCAATTCATCCATATGCGGGTTCATCCCGAGCGCAATCTCGAAAGCGGCTTTTGCTTCGCGCAATCGCCTGTGACGCAGGCAAATCTGGGCAAATCCGAGAATTGCACCGAAATGACGTGGTTCAAGCTCCAGCGTCCTTGCGATGTCGTTGATGCTGTCGCCATCCCGTTTTTCAAAGAAAGCGAGTGTCGCCCGCTTGTTCCAGGCTTCAGCCCAATCCGGATGCGCCTCGACCAGAGCATCCAGCATGGGCCTTGCAAGATCCCGCGCACCCGATGCCATGGCCTCAGCGGCTGCAAACAGCCGATCCGTGGCTTGCCTGTCAGGATGATCACACCAGATCGACCAGATCAGTTCAACGGTTTCATCGGGATCATGCCTTGGATCCGTACGCTTCAGATCATTGAAAAGCGCGTTCAAGCGCGCCTTGGCACCGCGGTGGCGCGTGGCCTGTTGACCTTTCAGCACCAGTTGAAAGGCGTGATCAAAGGCGCGGGTGTTGATGGACCGCATGACGGGCACTGGCTCCGGTATGATTTTCAGCGCTCAGATAGTGCTGATCACGAGGCGAGAAAAGATCAGTCTTGACGATAAAGCCATCCCCTTGCTTGAAAAACGGATTTTGCCAAGCCGTCAAGGGCTCGCTATGGAGGCCTGTCTTCGTTATCGGATTTTGCAATGCACGAACGAACCTTTCCCGCCCTCGCGGCTGCTCTCATTGCCGCTGCTGCAACGCTGTTCCTGACGGGGCGCATGGGCGGCTTCGTGTTTGCTGCGAGCCTCGGTCTTCTTGTTGTTGGCAGGCCCTTGTTCGAGGCTTACGCCATGGCCCGTCCCAATGCCCGCTCAAGCCACAGCACGCCTGTTCCGCAAGGGGCTGGCGGCCCGCTGATCATCGCCACACTTGCAGGCTTTCTGTTCTGGATGGGGATGGAAGCACTGAGCCTCCAGGTCGCAGGCATTGTCCTTGGCACTCTGATGCTGGGCATAACTGGAGGCATCGATGATATCAAAGGCCTTCCCGTGATGCCACGGTTGCTGGCGCAGGGCGTTGCAGTGGCCTGCATTGTGCTTCTGGCTCCGCCATCCTGGCGCATCTTCAATGATAATATTCCCATGCTGGTTGAGCGTGGCCTGCTGGTGATTGCCGGTATCTGGTTCGTCAATCTTGCGAACTTCATGGATGGGATCGACGGAATCACGCTCGCGGGCTTCATGCCGCTGGCACTGGGCGCGTTCCTGATGGCCGATCTGCAAGCGATCAGTTCCGGAGGCGCCTTGCTGGCCGGGTGTTTTCTCGCGGCGCAGGCAGCATTCGTGTTTTTCAACTGGCATCCGGCCCGGCTTTTTCTGGGCGATCTCGGCAGTCTGCCCATCGGGCTTTTGGGCGGCGCTTTACTCTTTGATATCGCCGCCCATGGTGCCGTTGCGGCAGCGATCATTCTGCCGCTTTATCATTTTCTGGATGCCACAATGACGTTGCTTGCGCGCATGATGCGCCGGGAGCGTGTCTGGGAGGCACATCGCCAGCATGCCTATCAGCGGGCGGTGGATGCGGGCTGGCCGCATATGCGCGTCAGTGGTCTGGTGCTTGTGCTCAACGGTATGCTGATCGGCATCGCACGGTTTTCAATCGGCCTGACAGTTGAAGGCCAGATCGCCTGCGTGATGCTTGCGCTTCTCCTGGCTGGAGGATTGATCCTGCTGTTTCGGCGCGCAGGACCTGCCGCGTGAAGATCCTGCTGACAGGAGGTTCAGGCTTTCTCGGCCTTGCTCTGGCCCAAGCGCTTGCCACTAACGGCGATCATGTCATTCTTCCGTTGCGTTCCGGACAGGGCAATCAGATCACGGACAATCCACTGGTCCGACATGCGCCGATGCGTGATCTGGAGGCGATGACATCGGAAGATTGGCTGCCGCTTCTTGCTGGCGTCGATGCGGTGATCCATGCAGCAGCCATTGCGCATATTGGTCCTTCAGTCCCTGTGAGCCGTTACAGAATGATCAACCGCGACGCTTCAGACTGTCTGGCGCAAGCGGCGGCGCAAGCGGGCGTCAAGCGCTTTGTATTTGTCTCATCCATCCGTGCGCAGGTGGGTGCCACAAGTACGGCTGTGCAGACCGAAGCGTCCCCCGTCCTACCGACCGAGGCCTATGGGCAGTCCAAACTCGAAGCCGAACAGCTGATCCGCCTGCATCTGCCGCAGTCCGTGATCTTTCGCCCCGCCTTGATTGTCGGGGCACCGGCGAAAGGCAATCTCGCGACGCTTGTGAAGCTGGCGGCGCTCCCGCTGCCGCTTCCGCTGGGGGCTTTGAACCAGCCTCAAGCCATGGTCAGCCGCGATAATTTCATCACCGCGATCATGCTTGCCCTGCGGAATGATACGCTTCAGGGCGAGACCTATGTGGTGGCGGATGAACCGCATCCTTCGGTCACGGACATGCTGGCCTTCCTGCGGGAGGGTATGGGGCGTCCGCGCTGGCTCATCGCGGTTCCGCAAGCGCTGCTCGCCTTGCCTCTGCGTCTCATGGGCAAGGGAAATGCTTTTGACCGCATTACTGGCGGGCTCAAGGTCGATGCCAGCAAGCTCAGAGCCGCAGGCTGGAAACCAGTGATTGCGCCCCGTGACGCTTTCCGGGTGTTGGCAGAAGCCTCTCTCTGAAAAGAGCCTCTTCAGGCTGCTTTCGCCATCGACTGGACGAGGCTCTGGAACAATCCGAGGCCATCGGTTCCGCCGATTGCAGCATCGATGAGGTTCTCCGGATGCGGCATCATGCCCAGCACGTTTCGCTTGGCGGAGAAGATTCCCGCTATGCTTTCGGCTGCACCATTGGGATTTGCAGCAGCATCAAGCGCGCCTGCGGCATCGCAATAGCGGAAGGCCACCAGGCCATCGCCATTCAAGCGGTGGCGTGTTTCGTCATCACAGACATAATTGCCCTCGCCATGGGCAACGCAAACCTCGATCACCTGCTTGCTGCGATAGCGGTTCGTGAAGGCGGTGTCATTGCGCTCGACACGCAGGTGT
>JANNRX010000403.1:0-5379 GCA_031401875.1 Hyphomicrobiales bacterium
GCAATGGCCTTGTCGCGCCAGGGTGCGCCGCCCGCGATAACAGCCGTTGATCCCCTGGGGCTCAGGCGCGTGAACAGCGTCATCTTGGCCTCGAAATAATCCGCCATCGACGGATGATAATCCAGATGATCGCGCGACAGATTGAGGAAGGCACTGGCTTTGAGCACAACACCGTCCAGCCGGTGCTGATCCAGCCCATGGGAAGACGCTTCCATGGCAAGATGCGTGACGCCCTCTTGCGCCAGCGTTTGCAGAATCTGGTGCAGATCCACCGGATCAGGCGTGGTCAGTGTGCCATATTGGGCACCCCTGTGGGTCACATAACCGATGGTGCCAAGGCTCGCCGCCGGGATATCAAGCCCATGCCAGAGCTGCCGCGCGAAGACACTGACCGAGGTCTTGCCGCTGGTGCCTGTAATGGCCACGATGTTTTCTGGCCGAGCCGGGTAGAGGCGCGACGCCGCCATTGCGAGCGCCTTGCGGGTTCCACCTGCCAGGAGATTGGCGCGCAGCACAGGAATGCCGGGGTCAGTATCCGGCAACCGATCCGCCACGATGGCGACAGCCCCTGCTTTTGCGGCCTGAGCGGCAAAAGTGAGGCCGTCAGCCTTGGTTCCGGGCATCGCAAAGAACACTGTTCCGGGGCGCACCTTGCGGCTGTCCGCTGTCAGGGCTGTCACATCCATATCGGCTGTTGTCAGGAGGGAAGGATCCTGAAGCGTCGCGGGATCGAGAACATCGGCAATCCTCACCGCAAGACCCTCACCGCATGCCCCAGGGATTGAGCCTCGCGATCACGGGGAAAGGTGCCGTGGGATTCTCGAAACGTGGCGTCATATCCAGCATCGGAGCCACGCGTTCGATGATGAATCCTGACGTCGGTGCCGCATTCCAGCCCGATGTGCGCTGGCCCATGGTTTCCGGCACACCTTCGGGCTCATCCAGCATCGTGAGAAGCAGATAACGCGGCTTGTCTGCCGGCATCACCGCCATGAACGAGTTCAGCACTTTCTCCTTGGAGTAGCGGCCGCGCACCACCTTTTCCGACGTGCCGGTTTTCCCACCCATGTAATAACCCGGAATATTGGCGCGTGCAGCACTGCCTTTTTCTGCATTCAGGCGCATGACATAACGCATCGCCTCGGATGTCTCCGGCTTGATGACGCGCTTGCCGAGCAGCCTGGCTTCTTCGACACTACGCTTGATGTAGGTCGGAGGAAAAAGCAGCCCGCCATTGACCAGAGCCGCTGTTGCGGTGAGCGCCTGCAACGGAGCGACGGCGAGACCGTGTCCGAAGGAAATTGTCATGGTGTTCAACTCGCCCCAGTTGCGTGGGACGATTGGAGCGGAGCTTTCCGGCAATTCTGTCGGCATGCGTTCAAGCTGGCCCATCTTGCGCAGGAACGCCTTGTGGCCTTCGACGCCGACACCCAAAGCCATGCGCGCTGTTCCAATATTGGAGGAATAGACGAACACTTCCGGCACGGTCAGTACCCGCCCCTTGCCATGAAAATCACCAATCTTGAACTTGCCATAGCGCAAGGGTTGCCGAGCATCAAAAGTGGAGTTGATGGTGTATTTACCAGAATCCAGCGCCATTGCCGTCGTCAGCGCCTTGAAAGTGGACCCCATCTCGAAAACACCGACCTGCAAGCGGTTGATGTTCTTGTCGTTCTGCGCAAGAGCGGGCTGGTTGGGATCGTAATCAGGCAGCGAAACATGCGCGATGATCTCACCCGTATTGACGTCCATGAGTGCGGCAGCGGCGGCCTTGGCTTTATAACGCTTCACGGCCTTGAGCATCTCATCGCGCATCGCATGGGTCACGCGCAGATCAATGGAGAGCTGCACGGGTTTGAGATCCTGCGCATCGACCGCAAATCCTGCGCCCTTGAGATCGTTCAACCCTTGTGAATCGATCCATTTCTCGATGCCCGCGATACCAACATTGTCGATGTCGGCGTAACCCAGAACATGCGCTGCAATATTGGCATTGGGATAAATGCGCCTGTTTTCGGGAATGGCACCTATGCCGGGAATGCCCAGGCGATGCACTTGCGCCCATTGCGCCGGTGTCACCTCGCGCTTGATCCACGAGAACTTGGCGCGGTTGTTGCCACGGCGCGGTGAAAGCCTGTCGCGCAGCTCACGCCCCGTCATTTCCGGAAACACCGCATTCAAAAGCTCGGCTGCTTCGTCGCGATCAACCAGCTTGTGGGGTTCGGCAAAGATCGAGACCGTGCGCAGATCAGCGGCCATCATTTCGCCGTTGCGATCCACAATGGCGGGGCGGGCAACGGATATGGCGCTCTTGGTTGAACTCTTGATTGTCTCCTGCTCTTCAGGGCGCAGACCCAGTTGCAACAACCTGCCGCCAAGAACAGCATAAAGACCAACAAAGGCGAAGGCGACAAAAGCCAGTCTGGTGCTGCTCTTGTCCAGGCGCGTCGTGAACATGTCACGCAGGATCAGCTTCAGGCGCTGCGGGCGCGGCAGACGGGCCGGATCCGCCATATCGGCATTGACTCTCGCCCTTATGGGATCAGCAATCGCGGGGGTTGTCAGATCGAGGCTCTGCTGTCCCTTGTCGTGCAATGTCGTCATGGCTCAGCCACCGGGTTTCTGTTGTGGTTTGGCATTTGACGGTTTGACTGCACCCGCCTTGGCCGCAGGCACGCTGCCTGTCAGCAGCTGGTCCAGCTTATCACCCAGAATATCCTGCTCTTTTGGTCGCAATGGCAGATCGCCGGGCTCGGCGATCTGCGTGGCCTGCAAGGCCTGAAGTTGCAGATGGCGATCCGCCAGAACCTGCAAGCGCATCGGCTTGTTGACGTGCTGCCATTCGGCGCGCAGCACCGCAACCGCGTCGCGCTCGCGGTCCAGACGCTTCTCCAGCTTCTTCACCTGCTCGGCGTAATAGATCGTCTCGTATTTGATCGAATAGGCCCAGGCAGCGGTGCCTATCAACCCCAGGATCGCAAGGATATTCAGCAACCTCAGCATGATTATTTCCTTGCTTTCGTGGTGTTTTTTTGCGCTGTCGGACGTCTCTTCGCCGGTGAAGATTCTGGCAGTCGTGCCAGTGCCATCACCTGAAGATCAGGCATGGCTGCGGGTTCCATAGTGCGCGTCGCAGCCCGCAATTTGGCGGAACGGGCCCTGGGATTATAAGCAATCTCATCGGCCTGCGGCGTGCAGGGCCATTTTCCCGAAAGTGCGAATGTCCGGGCGGAAAGAGTCTGCGGGTGATGGCGTGAGCCGCCGACCTTGCCGGAGCGGGCTGCAAAGAATTGTTTGACAATACGGTCTTCCAGCGAATGGAACGTGACCACCACAAGACTGCCGCCGGGCTTGAGGATCTGTTCGGCCGCATGCAAAGCGCGGGCAAGCTCCCCCAGCTCATCATTCACGGCAATGCGCAGGGCCTGAAACGTGCGGGTTGCCGGATGGATCTCGCCAGGGCGTGGCCAGACGATCCCGGTGATAATGTCAGAGAGCTGACGGGTGGATTGAATGGGGCCATTCTTGCGGGCTGCCACAATGCCACGCGCCAACGGGCGAGACAGGCGTTCTTCACCGTAGTGGAAGAGAATGTCCGCAAGGCGCTCTTCACTTTCGCCATTCACAAGATCTGCAGCACTCGGCCCATCCTTGGCCATGCGCATGTCAAGCGGGCCATCATGACGAAACGAGAAGCCACGCTGGGCCTGATCGAATTGCATCGACGAGACGCCAATATCGAGCACGACACCATCAAGCCCGGGCAGATCATGCTCGGCCATTTGCGAGAACGCTGCCTCGATCAGCGTCAATCTTCCGCACGAGGCCTCAACCAGCGCAGCGCCATCACGGATGGCATCGGGGTCCCGGTCAAAGGCGAAAACCTGCACGTCACTGAAAGAGGACAGAATCTCGCTCGTGTAGCCGCCAGCGCCAAAGGTGCCATCGACATAGATACCGCCTGGAACCAGCGTCAGTGCACCAAGCGCTTCAGAGCGCAGCACTGACACGTGGCGTTGGCTATCCAGATCTTGCGGATCAGTGGAGGCCTCGAAGGTCACGGGATCGGACATCATCGGGGCTCGCCGCTGGACGCGCCAGGACTGAGCAGTTTGCGCATCTGGCGCAAGCGGCTGCGGCTTTCCTCGTAATGCGCCTTGAAGCGCATGGGTTCCCACATCTGGAATTTGCTGCCATGGCCGACAAATGTCGCCGCATCGGTAATACCAGTTGTCTCGCGCATCATCTCTGTCAGGATAAAGCGGCCTTCGGTATCGCGTTTGACGATCTGGCTTGCCCCTAGCAACGCTGTCGCGAAAAAATCGCGCTCCTCTGAATAAGCCGGGAAACGCGCCATCAAGGCGTCGATCTCGCCAAGCAGCGCATTGCCGCCACAATCGAGAGCCGGAAAATCCAGGGCGGGATGCACGTAAAGACCTTCGTAGCCATCGTTGTCCAGCAGGCTGCGAAAAGGCGCGGGTATGGCGACCCTGCCCTTCGAATCCAGCCGACTGGTGTATTGCGAAACGAAACGGTCCATTGACGCCACCTACCGTTTCGCCATGTGAGAGAGCGGCGAACACACGATCAGCCTCCAATCCCCGGCATGCATTCAGGAAAGCAGCATTCATCGCGTAAAAAGCCCTGGCAGAATTAGCCCGAGCTTCTGTAACGGAATGTTTTTCACCCCAGATGCTTGGGATGCATTGGGATAGCATGGGAAAATTTGGGACGTCAACCATCTTGCTGCATCTGAAGGCCTTGGAAGGGACAGGGCACAGGACCGAGGTTGAATTGAATATGGTAAGGTTAATAATGGGTTAAGCATGCACACTCAGAGAGTGCTTAAGCGCATGTGCAACAAAATATAATTACTGCAATTCTGAGTTGCATAAAAATGCACGATGCCTGCTGAGCCATGCAAATGGCGCAGGGTGCAGCACTCATTCTTGCCCGCAGTGAAGCATGCGACGGAGTGCACAAACAGCAAGGGCCGCATCCGGAGATGCGGCCCTGTTGCAGCCATCGCCTGAGGCGGCAGACTTAAGGTGCGATGACAGCAATATCGCGGACTGCATCTGGCAGTCCGGCAATTTTTCCTACGGCGGTTGAGGCGCCCGTGGCGATGTCAACAGAATAAAGTGTTCCTTCCGACAGGGCGAAGCCAGTGTTCTTGCCTGCTGCATCGGTGCTGATATCAAAAGCAATATTCGCGCCCTTGATGCCCGTTGCGCCTAGCGTACCGAGAATGCCATCGTTGGGAGGTGCCTGCTTCAGGAACGTACCAAGCGTTCCATCAATATCATAAAGGGTGGTTTCCTTGGTGCCCTTGACGCTGTTCGAGTAAGCGCCGGCAACGATGTTTGGCTTCTTGCCAAC
>JANNRX010000404.1:0-1905 GCA_031401875.1 Hyphomicrobiales bacterium
AAAGCCGGCGAGATGAATTTCAGTGACATGTGCAACCGGAAACGACGCCAGATAGTCAGCAGGATCGCGTCCCTGATTGACGCATGAAACATGGACATTGTTGACATCGAGCAGCAGGCCGCAGCCGGTCCGCTTCGCGACCTCCGCGAGAAACGCCTCTTCGGCCAGCGTGCTGCTCATAAAGGTCACATACGTCGCAGGATTCTCAAGGAGCAGAGGGCGTCGGATCACGGTCTGTACTTCATCAACATGTCTGCATACCTGCGCCAGCGTTTCCTTTGTATAAGGCAGCGGCAGCAGATCATTCAGAAATCGGTTGCCATGCGTGGACCACGCAAGGTGTTCGGAGAACAGCTCCGGCTCGTAGCGATTCAGCAGCTGTTGCAGGCGCTGCAAATGCACAGGGTCAAGCGCCTGGCTGGAGCCGATGGAAAGACCCACGCCATGGATAGACAACGGATAGTGCGAGCGAATGGCCTCCAGGTACCGATGCGGCGGACCGCCGGCACCCATGTAGTTTTCTGCATGCACTTCGAAGAAGCCAACGTCAGGCCGGTCTTCGAGTATCTGTGCGTAGTGACAGGACTTCAGGCCCACACCAGCCTGAGACGGCATGTGCTTCAAGGCCGAACGGTTGTGAAGTTCGCTATTCATGGCAAGAGTGCGCCGGGCATCGATCGTCGATACCCGGCGCCTGGGCCCGTTTACATGGCGGGGACGTCGCGGGTGAGAGCAGTCAGCGATCCCGTGCGATCGCCCGGCAGCTTCATGGTCGTGCACGTGCCCTTCGGCACAATCTTCCATGCATTGCCCTGATAGTCGGCTTTGGCTGTGCCGGCACAAGTGGTGCCCACGCCCGCAGCGCAGTCGTTCTTGCCCTTCATGGCAACGCCGAAGCATTTTTCCTGATTGGCAGACGGTTCCGCAGCACTGGCGGTGACCGAAATGCCTGCAATGGCGGCAGCAAGAGAGCCGATGAGGAAGAGATTGATCGAACGGTTCGACATGATGTTTCTCCTTTGGTGTTACAGGCCCGGAAGATTGGCCTATGATCACTACGTCGCGCGGTTTCCTGATTTCGTTACATCGGCGAAACGAAATTACTTCTGTAACAAACGGGCCTGTCACTGCGAAGAACAAGAGAGGGCGAGTGGATCGGGTCAAACGCGAATGGGAATGGACACTGCTGATGCACGCAGCCGTGACGGGTGATCAGCAGGCCTATCGCCGGTTGCTTGAGACACTGACTCCCAGTCTGCGGAGTATCGCGCGCAGGGGGTTTGAGCGATTTGGTCTGGGCAACGCAGAGGTCGAGGACGTCGTGCAGGAAACCTTGTTGGCTATTCATCTCAAGCGTGGCACCTGGGATCGTACAAAGTCGGTGGGACCCTGGGTCACTGCGATTGCCCGTTACAAGCTGGTGGACTGTTTGCGGCGCAGAGGCCGCAGAACCAATGTACAGATTGATGACATCGTGGAGAGCCTGGCCGATGAATCGGGAACTGACCTATCCGAACAGCGCGATATGGACCGGATTCTGGGGACGCTCGAGGGCCGGCAGCTGGAGATAGTGCGCTCGATTTCCATAGAGGGCAGTTCGGTGCGTGAGACGGCAGAAAGACTGGGAATGTCGGAGGTGGCGGTGCGCGTGAGTCTGCACCGCTGCCTCAAGACGCTGGCTGAACGTTACCGGCAGGCTGCAGACTGAAGGTGCAAGGATGAAGACAAATGATCTGATAACGGCGCTGACGAGCGATCAAATGTCGGAAGCGAGCTCCATCGAGCGGACCATCATGATCGCGGCACTGATCGGTGCGATGGTGACAGGAGCTGCTTTTCTGCTTTCAGTAGGATGGCGTCCGGATATCGGCACGGCGATCGCGACGATACGATTTCCCTTCAAGT
>JANNRX010000405.1:0-7773 GCA_031401875.1 Hyphomicrobiales bacterium
GGCACCATCGCCCGCACCGCCACCAACATCAAGGCGGGTGGCCGAACGCCGGTCGCAGGCATGCTGCATGCGGTATATCTTCTGATGTTCATGCTGGTTGCCGCACCTCTGGCCTATCACATCCCGCTGGCAGCTCTGGGGGCAGTGCTCGCAGTTGTCTGCTGGAACATGTTCGAGAAGCATGAATTCCGACATTTACTCACCGGATCATGGCGAACAGCGCTCGTGCTTCTCGCGACGTTCCTGCTCACGATCTTTGTGGATCTGATCGTGGGCATTGCCGTGGGTACGGTGTCAGGATTGGTGCTGGGCAGGCACAAGGCACAGGAAAACCGGCAAGGCTGAGGTTGCGACTCACGCGAACCCGCCTATAGAAATTCCATTCCATGCCCTTCCCTCAAGTCGACCCTCTCGCCGCGCTTCAATCCATCTTCGGCTATCGCGATTTCCGCGAAGGGCAGCGCGCCATCATCGACGCCGTGCTGGCTGGCCGTGATGTTTTCGCCGTCATGCCGACAGGCAGCGGCAAATCCATGTGCTATCAGCTGCCTGCGCTGGTCGACGGCGGACTGACGCTGGTGGTCTCGCCACTGCTTGCCCTGATGCGCGATCAGGTGATGGATTTGCGCCGTCTGGGTGTTGCCGCCGCCACTCTCAACTCCATGACGGCTTCGGACGATGCTGAAGAGATCTGGCGCGATCTGGAAGCAGGCCGTCTGCGCCTGCTCTTTGTGTCACCGGAGCGTCTCGCCATGAACGGCATGGCGGAAAACCTGGCCCGCCTTGGTGTGCGGCGTCTGGCCATCGACGAAGCGCATTGCATCTCGCAATGGGGCCATGATTTCCGGCCCGAATACCGCATGCTGCCTGCGATCCGCCAGAGGCTGGGGCGGGGCGGGCGTCCCGTGCCGGTCATCGCACTCACCGCCACGGCGGATAAGGCGACGCGCGCGGATATCGTGCAATCATTGTTCCGGGAGGCGCCCGAAACCCAAGGGCCTGAAATTTTCGTGCACTCCTTCGATCGGCCCAATCTCTCGCTGGCCTTCGCGGCGAAGGATCAGCCGAAGCGCCAGATCACGGATTTTCTGGAACGGCAGGGTAAGGTCTCGGGCATCCTCTATTGCAACGGTCGCGATCGCACGGAACGGCTGGCGGAACATCTGCGCGGCAAGGGCTTTGATGCACTGCATTACCATGCGGGCATGGACCAGACCTTGCGCAACACGCATCAGGACAGGTTTGTTCAGGACGATCGGGTGGTGATGGTCGCCACCGTCGCCTTCGGCATGGGCGTCAACAAGCCGGATGTACGTTTCGTGGTGCATGCCGACATGCCGGGCTCGGTGGAGAGCTATTATCAGGAGATTGGCCGCGCCGGACGCGACGGCCTGCCCAGTGCCACGCTCACCCTCTATGGCAGCGAAGACATGGCGCTGGCCCGAAGGCGTATTCTGGAGAAGAGCTTGACGGAGGATCAGCGCCGCATCGAATTGAAACGCCTGCAATCCATGATCGACCTCTGCGAAAGCGCGCTCTGCCGCCGTGGCGCGGTGCTGACTTATTTCGGCGAGGAAAAAGGCCCCTGCGCCGCCTGCGATCTCTGCGGCGGAACAGCGTCGCTGGTGGATGAGACCGTGGCGGCGCAAAAGCTGCTCTCCGCCGCCTGGCGGACTCGCCAGCGCTTCGGCGCACATCACCTCGCGGATGTCATCACCGGAAATGCGTCCGAGACGGTGACGCGCAACGGACACGATTCGCTCCCCACCTTTGGCGTGGGCAAGGACCGGCCCAAAGCCTGGTGGCTGACCTTCGCACGCAAATGCTTCGCCTCGGGCCTGCTGGAGGAGACGGACGGCGACCGCCCTGGCCTGCAACTGACGGCGGGGGGCGAGGCGGTACTCAAGGGCGCACGGGCCTTCATGATCCGCGATGACGGCGTATCCGCCAGCAGCATCCGGCGGCGGGACAAACGCCCCGTCGAAAGCTTGGGGATGGATGAGCGGGATCAAGCGCTGTTCGAGGCCCTGAAGCAACTCCGGCGGCGTCTGGCCGCAGAAGAAGGCGTTGCCGCCTTCATGATCTTCGCCGACCGCAGCCTGATCGACATGGTGCGGCTGAAACCCGCGACGCGCGATCAGTTCGCCCTGGTCAACGGCGTTGGCGAACGCAAGCTGGAGGCCTATGCGGAGGCGTTCCTGGAGACGGTCGCGGAGGGGTTGCGATAGGGATAGCGATCGTCCCTCTTGCGATTGAGGCATCCTGTCGTTATTATGCACAATGTGCATTGTTGCATTTACTGCTGAGGACCCGATGGCACAACGAGCCTTTTATTCGATCAATGATGATGTGCTGGTTCGCTTCAACGCCATTGTACCGCCGCGCAAGCGTAGCGGCATTGTCCAGCTGCTGATGGCCAAACATGTGGCAGAGCAGGAGCTGCGCATTACTGAGGCGGCACGGCTGATCGAGACTGATCCGGACTTTGCCAAGATCCGTGCCGTTTCAGGAGATGCTGACGTCATGGCGCTGGAAGCGCTGACACAGAATTGAGCGGGATGCACCGGGGGGATATCTACTGGGTGGATATTCCGGCCATAACGCCCGAGGGCCGTGAAATCACCAAATCGAGGCCGTGTATCGTGATCTCTGTACCGGCCCTCAACAAGGCCCGCAGCACGGTTGTCATGCTGCCCCTGACGAGCAATGCCAAGGCAGCACCTCCAATCGCCTTGTTCACTCCTTCGGCTGGAAAGGACAGCGTCGCAGTCTGTGATCAATTGCTGGCGGTAGACAAGCGCAGCATTCGCAACAAGGCAGGGCAGCTCTCCCAAAAGGATAGAGAGGCCGTGGACGACAGCCTGCGGATGCTGCTCGGGCTCTAGCCCCGGTCCCTAAGCAGCCGCCCCTTCTCCCGATCCCAGTCCCTCGCCTTTTCCGTCTCACGCTTGTCGTGCAGCTTCTTGCCCTTGCCCAAGGCAACCTCCACCTTGGCGCGGCCCTGGTCGTTGAAAAACAGCTTCAGCGGGACAATCGTCATGCCTTCGCGCGAAATGGCGTGGAAGAGCTTGGCAATTTCCTTTTTGTGCAGCAGCAGCTTGCGCGGCCGTTTCGGCTCATGGTTGAAGCGGTTCGCCTGGAGATATTCAGGGATGTAGGAATTGATCAGATAAAGCTCGCCGTTCTCGTTGGAGGCGTAGCTTTCCGCGATCATCGCCTTGCCGAGGCGCAAACTTTTCACCTCGGTGCCAGTCAGCATGATGCCCGCCTCGATCACATCACCAATTTCGTAGTTGAAACGGGCCTTGCGGTTGTCGGCGATCAGCTTGTAGCGGCTGGTTTTCGGCTTGCCTGAAGGCTGCGGTTTTGCGACTGCCGGTTTGGTCGGAATAGTGCTCATGAATGAAGGAACTGAATCAATTCAGCAATCCCGCATGCACCAAGGCCTTGCGGATCGCATCCTTGGCACCGGGGCTCACGGACAGCAGCGGCAGGCGCACCTCCTCGTTCATGCGCCCCAGCAGATTAAGGCCCGCCTTGGCGCCAGCGAGGCCGGGCTCCAGAAAGGTGGCATCATGCAGGGGGACCAGCCGGTCCTGTACCGCAAGAGCGCCCACATAATCACCCTTGAGCGAGAGCGCCTGCATCTGCGCGCAAAGCATGGGCGCGATGTTGGAAACAACGGAAATGCAGCCGTGGCCGCCCGCCGCGTTATAGGCCAGCGCCGTCATGTCCTCACCCGAGAGCTGGATGAAATCCGGCCCCATGGCATGGCGTTGCTGCGACACACGGGCAACATTGCCGGTCGCATCCTTGACGCCCGCGATGTTGCGCCTGCGCTCATAGAGCCGTGCCATGGTGGCGTTTGACATGTCCACCACCGAGCGGGGCGGGATATTGTAGATAATGATCGGAATGCCGACCGCATCATCCACTGCTGCGAAATGCTGGAAGAGGCCTTCCTGCGTCGGCCGGTTGTAATAGGGTGTGACCACCAGAATGGCATCGGCACCGGCCTTTTCGGCATGCTTTGCAAGATCGATGGCCTCTGCCGTATTGTTGGAGCCTGCCCCCGCGATCACGGGAACCCGGCCCTTCGCCTCGGAAATGCACCATTCCACTACCCTCTTGTGCTCGTCATGGGAAAGCGTCGGGCTCTCCCCAGTGGTACCGACGGGCACGAGACCGGTGGTGCCGTTGTCGATCTGCCAGCTGACATGGGCACGGAAGGCGGCCTCATCCAGTTTGCCGTTCTTGAAGGGTGTAACCAGCGCGGTGAGCGATCCCTTGAGAGAACGGTGCGAAGACATGTGAAAACCTCAATGAGACAATAGGACTTGCAGCTTGCGCATGGTCAAGCCGCCCTTCCTTAGCCGGGCTTTGCGCGTGATGCAAAAATTTTGATGGAAGCACCCGCATGTCATGACTGAGGCGATCAAAACGGATCAAGGTTCATCCTGGTTAACGATTGGTCAAGACGTCATCGGCAAGACTGCGGACTTTCCTGTTGTGGAGCCTCGCCCATGCCGACTGTACTGTATCGATTGACAGGAGCCTCCATTCTGGCTTCTGCCCTGACAATGCTCATGTCGACCGCAGCATTCACCCAGGAGATACGCGTTCAGACACAAGACGCAACAGCATCAATTGGCGAGCCGCAAATCCGGCCTGGTGCCGCGTCAGAGGTAAACCCGGAGATCGCCGCCCTGCGCGCTGCCGCAGAGGCCTATCGTCGGGGTGATATCGCGGGCGGAGATACCATTGCCCGCACGCTCACACAGATCCCCGTCAGCCTGGCAGCTGAATGGATCGCGATCCGCCTGTCAAACCGCTCGCTTGGCTTTGAACGTCTCCATCAGTTCATCATCCGCAATCCTGATCTGCCCATGCGCAAATGGCTTCAGCGGCGCGCCGAGGAAGCGCTCATGATCGAGCGGGCGCGGCCTGCAAAAACGCTCGCATTCTTCGACAGCCGCATGCCGGAAACACCCGCTGGCAGGGCCATTCTGGCTTCAGCGAAAGCATCTGGCAACGATCACGCGGCGGCGCATCGCCTCGCTCTTGACGCGTATCGTGACAAGACAATCACCCGCGACATTGCGGAGTATCTCGAAAAGAGCTTTTCCGATCTGATCACGCCGGATGAGCAAGCCCTGCGCGCGCATCGTCTGATCCTGAACAACCAGCGCGGTGAAGGCTTGCGACTGGCGGCAAAACTGGGCGCGGATCACTTGAAACTGGCGGAAGCGCTGGCACTTGCCAGCAACAAGGGGACATCCCTGCAACCGCTGGAGGCAGTAGCGCCCGCGTTGCGCCAGCATTCCTCCTATAAGCTCGCCAGAGCGCAGATCTTGCGACGTCAGGACAAACTGGCGGAAGCGCGGGACACCATCAACAGTGCCAGCCATAATGCTGATCTCCTGGCCGATGCGGATGAGTGGTGGACCGAACGCCGGGTGCTGGCGCGACGTCTGCTGGATGCGGGCGATCCTGGCGGGGCGTTCCGCATTGTGGCGGAACATGCGGCGAACTCCATCGGTCGTCAGGCCGAGGCGGAATTTCATGCGGGCTGGATAGCGCTGCGCTTTCTGCATTACCCGCAAACCGCGCTGATGCATTTTGATCGCTCTGCCGCAATCGCTGAACTTATCGCCGCAAAATCACGCGCCGCATACTGGCGAGGCCGCGCCTTCGAAGCTGGCGCGCTGGGTGATGAGGATGCAGGCAGTACTGCCTATCAAGCCGCAAGCCTCTACCCCGCGACCTATTATGGCCAGATTGCGGCTGCGAAGATCGGCAAGGAGGCGCTGACACTTCCCGCCACAGAAGCCTCGCAGGTGGATGAATCCCTCTTCCTCTCTTCCCCGGCAGGCCAGTTGATACAGGTGCTGTTTGAGGCCGGGCTGAAGGATCTCGCCTTGCCTGTCGTCATGGATTTCGCCCGTACCGCGCAATCCCCATCGCAGATCGATGCGGCCGTGCGCCGTTTCGTGGCGCAGGGCGACGCCCCTGCCGTGCTGGCACTGGGACGCATGGCAACCGCGCGCGGCCTGCCGCTGGAGCAGCATGCCTTCCCCACCTTTGGCATCCCGTCGTATCAGCCACTGTCAGGCTCCGCAGAAAAGGCCATGGTTTATGCCATCGCCCGGCAGGAAAGCGCCTTCCACACCAAGGCCGTATCGCATGCCAATGCGCGCGGCCTGATGCAGATGCTGCCCTCCACCGCGTCACGCACGGCGCAGCGCTTCAAGGTGGCGTTCGACAGCCAGCGCCTCACCACCGACCCGGCATTCAACGCCATGCTGGGTGCGGCCCATCTGGGCGAACTGATGGAGGAAACCAGAGGCTCGCTGGTGATGACCTTCGCCTCCTACAACGCAGGCGGCCACCGGGTGCGCGAATGGATCGAAACCGCAGGCGACCCACGCAAACCCGGCGTCGATGTGATCGACTGGGTGGAGCGCATCCCCTTTTATGAAACGCGCAATTACGTGCAGCGCATCATGGAGAACCTGCAAGTCTATCGCGCCAGGATGCAGGGCAACCAGTCCGTGCTGCTGATCGGGCGGGATATGGAGACGGGAAGACGGCGGTAGTAAGGCTTGAATATGGTATCATTATTTGCTACCATATAGATGTGAACAGCAAGAACCGCCGCACGCCCGAATTGATATTCACAGACCCGCTCCGTTCTGATCTCAGATGGAATGATATTGAGGCTTTGTTGAAAGCTCTCGATGCAAGAATTTCAGAGGGCAGTGGCTCTCGTATTCGTATCAATCTGAACGGCATGGATGCGGTGTTCCACCGCCCGCATCCTCAGCCCACGACTGACAAAGGTGCCTTGAAAGCTGTCCGTCGGTATCTTGAAAGTGCGGGAATTAAGCCAGAGGATGTAAAGCCATGAACACCATGAACCATGAGGGCTATATCGCGGAAATCATCCTAGATGAGGAAGCAGGATTTCTCTCTGGGATCGTCCTCAACACCCGCGCTACATTGCATTTCGCGGGCAAGACGGTTGAAGAGCTGAAAATTGCATTTGCCGAGACGATCGAGGATTACCACGATTGGTGCAAGACCGAGGGCAAAGAGCCAGAGAAACCGTATTCCGGGACGTTATCCCTGCGCATCGCGCCTGACCTGCATAGGCGCATTGCCAATAAAGCTGCGCAGCAGGGGAAGTCGATCAACACGGTGATTGGTGAGGCACTGGAGAAGGTGGCGTGATACCTGTTCATCCTGGCCGTATCCTGAAGCGGGAACTGGTCGCCCGTGACCTGTCAGCGAACCAACTGGCGCTGTCCCTGCGGCTGCCATCGGGACGTATCACCGATATCCTGAATGGCAAACGCAGTATCTTGCCGGAGACGGCGCTTCGGCTGGCGCGGTATTTCGGCATTTCAGCGCGGTTCTGGCTGAATTTGCAGAGGGCTTTTGAATTGGCGAGGCTGAGAGTGCGATTGGTGAGCGGGTGATTAGTGAGATACAACCAGTGGTGGCTTGAGGGTATTGTAACAGGCCATGACACGCCGCAAGTTTCAGGCCTTGGGGACTTACAACATTCCAAACAAAAACCCCGCCGGATCGCTCCGGCGGGTTTTTCTTATTCAATCGATCCAAACCCGATCAATGCGCCAGTATCGCCAGCAGCAACAGCGCAATGATGTTAGTAATCTTGATCGCCGGGTTGACCGCCGGGCCAGCCGTGTCCTTGTAGGGGTCGCCGACGGTATCGCCCGTCACGGAGGCCTTGTGGGCTTCCGAGCCCTT
>JANNRX010000406.1:0-7085 GCA_031401875.1 Hyphomicrobiales bacterium
GAAGCGGTGCGCGGTCTGCAGCTGGCTGGATCGATCCCGGTCCAGCGCATATGCGTCACATGTCAACACTTCCGCCCGAATGTTTATTCTGATGCGACCAATCCGCATCACTGCGCCTTTGTGAACGCGGCTTTTGGTGACCGGCATCTCCGGCTCGATTGCAGCGATCATGAACCAGCTGATCCTGCTGCCCAGGCTGCCACCTGGACGGCATTCGACAGAGGAACAGCTACCCTCCGAGCATCCAACACGATCTGAGAAGGAATTTCCAAATGACCATAATCAATCTGCGGGGCATCGGCCTCGCGGCAACAGCCTTGCTATGCCTCTCAAGTACGGTTTCAGCCCATGAGATCACCACCAAGCGTGATGCGAAGATCAACGCCTCTTTCGATATCGTCGAGACACGCGTCACGACGAACGGCGGCAACGCTATCTTTCGCACCCGCGTCCGGGCAGACGCCGGCAAGGATGTTCCGAAGGCTGTCGGCAAGTTCGAGGGTTCGGATGTTTATGCCTATGTCTGGCCGACCAGTCTGAACTCGTCGGATGTCGGTTTTGAGAAGGATCAAGGCATCGTGGCGCTTGCCGCAACCTTTCATCCCGACTTCGACGATGCATCGAAGAGGGCTAAGTCCGCCACCAACCGCGACCGGTGGCATGCACACTGGGTAGTACTCAACGAGGACAAGGCCTGCCCCGGCGGCCTCAAGGTAAGGGACATTCCAGCGGGCACGACGCCCAAACTGCCGGCGGACTGGCCAGGCGCGCCGATCTTGATCGACAGTCCTGACTACAAGACCACATTGGCGACCGATGTCGTGGAAGTGCAGGTCCCGCTGGAAAAGATCGGCGCGCTTGCCACGGCCAGCTTTGACGGGGTGACAGCCGGTCTCAAGGTCAATGCAAACCTGCATTCCCCGCTGCTGTGCGTGCAGAACGTCTTTAAGGTCGCCTCAGGAAATCTGAGTTTGCCGGGCAAGGTTATGCCCGCCAAGTGAGCCAAACGATTGAGCCAAACAGATGATTACAACACTCTGAACAGAAAGCGGCCCGGCAACTGCCATCGCCGGACCGCCCATATTCCCCCTCCAAGCAAAGAGAAAGACCTTCTGTATGACACATGTGAACCTTGTTGATCCAGCCACCGCAACACCCGCCGTCAAGCCTACCCTTGACCAGATCAGCGGTGCCTTTGGAGTCGTGCCTAACATGTTCAAGGCGGCGGCCAATTCTCCGGCAGCTCTTGCCAGCATGTGGGGGGCGTTCGGAGCGCTGGGTGGAGGCACGATCGGCGCCAGACTTGGTGAGCAGATTGCGGTCGCCGTCGCCGACCGGAATGCCTGTCACTACTGCCTCGCCGCGCATACCGTCCTCGGCCAGAAGGCAGGAGCATCAGCGGCCGAAATGGCTGCTGCACAGACTGGTAAATCCGATGACCCAAAAACGGCTGCCGCGCTCCAATTCGCGCTCAAGATTGTGGATAGCCGGGGGCAGGCTTCCAAGGAGGATGTCAAAGTGCTGCATGCTGCGGGGTTCGATGACTGCGCTATCGTCGAGATCATCGCTCATGTCGCACTGAACCTCTTCACCAACTATATCAATGTAGCGCTTGACGTGCCGGTGGACTTTCCTGGCGTGAAGCTGCGTCACCCAGCCTGAGCAAAAACGGCTGGTCCGGAGCATATGCTTCGGGCCAGCAACGATCGTGTGTCGAAACGAGGACAACGAGGATGACAATGACAGACCTTGCACCCGAACTGGCTGTCTCCCGCTGGTTCAACACCCAGCAGCCGCTTTCGCTTGGCGACCTTCGGGGACGCGTCGTGCTGCTACACGCCTTCCAGATGCTCTGTCCCGGTTGCGTCGCCCATGGCACGCCGCAGGCCGAACGCGCCCATCGCATGTTCCAAGGCGCGGATCTGAGCGTCATCGGGCTGCACACGGTTTTCGAACACCACGCCGCCATGACGCCGGTCTCATTGGAAGCGTTCATCCACGAGTATCGCCTGACGTTCCCCATCGGAGTCGATCAGGCCGGCGAAGGGACGCCCATTCCGGTCACGATGCAACGCTACCGGATGCAGGGGACGCCAACGTCCATCCTGATCGGGCGCGATGGGCGCATCCAGCATCAAGGCTTCGGACAGGAGGATGACATGGCACTCGGGGTGATCATTGGGTCTCTTCTTGCGGAGAACGCGGTCGTCTCGCCGGTCGACGCCAGACAGGCTGGCAATGGATGCACCGATGGTGCCTGTGTCGCGGAAACAGGAGGCTGAAATGCTGAAGCCACTACGACCCATCGTCCTCGTAGGGATCGTGAAGCAATTGCCCGATGATGAGCGACTGAGCGGGATTGACAAACAGCCGGTTGAAGGGCCGTGGCGCATTACTGCAACTGGACTCATCGGTGATGCGCAAGCTGACCTGAAAAATCATGGCGGGTTGGAAAAAGCGCTGCACCAGTACCCGCGCGATCACTACGGTGTTTGGACAAGCGAAATCGGTCTGCATCGGCTGCTGGAGCAACCAGGCGCCTTCGGCGAGAATTTCTGCACGATGGGATGGACCGAGGCGCACATCTGCATAGGTGACATCGTGCGTTTCGGAACTTCGATTCTCCAGGTCAGCCAAGGCCGCCAGCCCTGCTGGAAGCTCAACAAGCGGTTTGGCCGCGATGACATGGCCTATGCGGTTCAAAAGACCGGGCGGACAGGCTGGTACTACCGGGTGCTTCTGGAGGGCACAGCGAGCGACGGCGATGCTCTTGTCCTCGACCACCGGCCACAACCGGATTGGCCGCTTGGTCGGCTTACAAGGCTGCTCTACCGAGACACCAATGCCCGAGATGAACTGGCTGCGATGGCTACTCTTCCAGAACTTGCGGAAGGATGGCAGCAACTCGCGCTGCGACGCGTCGAAACATCAAAAACAGAAGATTGGTCGAAGCGGCTTGGTACGAAGCCTGACAAGAATTGATGCCGTCACATTCTCCAGTTATTTTCGCTCGCTGAATTTGAACGTCTGCAGTCGGCGGTTCCCGCCCGAAACCGGAATTTCAGCTTCTGGCGCAGGGCTGCCCGCAAGTGCTTGTCGGCTGACGGGCGATATCCCAGAGACGAAATTCAGTGACCTCTTACCAATTCAAAAACAAAAATTGTAAGAATGTGCTGACAAATCTGGTTTCCCAATTTTGCTCGAGATCAAGTAAGAAACACAATTCGGGATAATACTTTGCGCCGAAAAACGGTCAGCGACAATTGACCGGATTGGCCAACGCGCTCTCTTGAACCGTGTTTCAATCGGTCGAGTGCGGATGCCATGGTTGCTCTCTTTGACCAATTTGGAAGCGCTATTCCCATCGATAGTCCGGACCTATCGAACAGCAAGCCAGGAAGTATTTCAGATCGCTGAGCGCCCGGACGATAGTCATGATGAAAGCTTGCGCACATTCTCACCGCTCAACGCGTGATCTAACCCAGAACATGGAGCTTCCATTGATTGACTCAAAGGGCGCGCAAGCGAGCCATGGCATGAATAACCCACGTCCTCCTTTGGCAGAGCGTACCCGCTTGGCGAATAATCTCCTGATCGGCCTCATCGCCTTCCTGACAGTCGTTGATCTGTTTGCGACACAAGCAATACTGCCATCGCTCAGGGCGCATTATGGCGTCACGCCAGCCGCAATGAGCGTCGCTGTCAATTCCAGCACCATCGGCATGGCGATTGCGGGCTTGCTCACCGCCCTGTTTTCGGGCCGGATCAACCGGCGAAGCGGAATAGTGGCGAGCCTTGCAATCCTTGCGCTCCCGACACTGCTCCTAGCGCATGCGCCGGATCTAAGCACATTCACGGCTTTACGGATCATGCAGGGCCTGTGCATGGCCACGGCTTTCACGCTGACCCTTGCCCATCTTGGTGAATACTTCATGTCTCAGGAGGAGGCGGCAAGCGCCTTTGCGGCTTACATCACAGGAAACGTCGCCTCCAATCTTGTGGGACGTATCCTGTCATCTGGTCTGGCGGATGGTTTCGGACTGTCCTTCAACTTCTATGCCTTTGCCGCTCTCAACCTGGCCGGGGCGGTGCTGGCAGCCATCACCATACGCAGCGCAACCGTCAGTGTTCCCAAAAGCCATGGAACAATCGCTCTTGTGACAGAACTGCTCCGGAATCCGACGTTGCGGGCCGCGTTCATGATCGGCTTTTGCATCCTGTTTGTGTTCATCGGCGTCTTTACCTACGTGAACTTCGTTCTGGTGCGCGAACCTTTGGCGGTCCGTCCCATGGCGATTGGCCTGGTATATCTCGTTTTCATTCCTTCCATCATCACCACACCACTGGCGGGCAATTCGGTCTCCCGCTTCGGCACCAGACGAACGCTCGTTGTGTCGCTGGCCGTGGCGGGGCTTGGTTTGCCGCTTATTGCGATACCGCACTTGGCGGCTGTCGTGCCAGGATTGACACTCGTTGCTGTCGGCACATTCTTTGCTCAAGCCGCCACAACAGGCTTTGTCAGCCGCGCTGCACCCAATGCACGGGCTGCTGCCAGCGGTTTCTACCTCGCCAGCTATTTCAGCGGCGGCCTTGTCGGAACGGCGCTGCTTGGTCAGCTTTTTGACAGTTTTGGCTGGGAAGCCTGCCTCATCGGCGTCGCTGCCGCACTCCTGCTCGCGGCATGGCTGGCGCGAAGCCTTCAAGAGCAGGTATCGTCATCAGAGAGATGAACGCGCGAACATCCCTACTTGGCAAACAGGCATCGTCCACGGATGTGCCTTGCCTAAAGGAGAACCAGTTTCCCCTCGCGGGCGAAGAAGCTGGCTGGATGAGTTTGGCTCAACAGCGCTTCGCGCGCCCGCAACGTGCCGTCCGTTGCCTCTGGTGCATGATGCAGACAGCCAAGACGTCCCGCGCCTGCCGCTTGCATCAGACGTAACCCTGCCTGCCAGGTCGAGTGCCCCCATCCACGATGGGCATCGTAGTCAAGATCTTCATCCCAATGCGCATCATACAGGATCATATCCACTCCCCTACAAAGTTTGACCAGCGATGGTTCGGGCCGGGCAGAACTGTGCTCATGATCGGTAATGACAGCGACACTGCGTCCATTGCTATCAAGCCGGTAGCCACAGGAGCCTCCGGGATGGGACAGGCTTGCCGTGCGGATGAAGTGACCATTCAACGGGATGATATCGCCAGGATGGAAACCTCGAATGGTGAAGGATGCCCCGGCATTTTTCATCGGGACTGGGAAAAATGGCTCACCCAGCAGACGATGCAGGATCGCTTCGGGATGGTCCTCCTGCAGGATCGGTGCGTGAACCGTCACTGAAACGTCCTTCTGGAACAAGGGCGAGAAAGTCGTCAGACCCATGACGTGATCGAGATGAAAGTGGGTGAGGACGATATCGATATTCGGCACGAACTGTTCGCGAAGTTTCAGGCCGAGCTGCCGGATACCCGAGCCTGCATCGAGTATCACGCGGCGCTCTCCGGCCTCAATCTCAAGACACATCGTGCTGCCGCCAAAGGCCAGATATTCAGGGCCCGATACGGGTGCTGAACCACGCACACCCCAGAACGTGACAGACATCCCTTTTGTGCTGTAGTCAACGGGGGATGGGGATGCGGATTCACCTGACGTCACTGTGCAGGCCTCATTTGGCATCGAGCAGAACCACGCCCCGCCATGCCGGAGGTGGGGGCGCATCGCGCAATCCCTGACAGATCGACAGCAGCCAGGCAGAGGGACCATCCGTCGGACGCTCCTGCAGTGCCTGCTGTGCAAGACTTGTTGCAGCATCGAATTTGCGCTGACGATAAGCCTCCAGCGCCTGTTCATAAAGAAGCGCAAAGAACGGCTTCTGCGTCATGCCGCTGTCACCGAGCAGTTCATGAATACGGACGGGTTCGGCTCTGCCCAGCACCGATACCTCCGCGAGCTCGCGCGTCACAAATGCGTCGCCTGCTGCAACTCTGGTTTGCTCGCTGATCAGGATCGAGGTTCCAAACACCTTGTTGACCCCCTCAAGCCGACTGGCGAGGTTTACCGTATCGCCTATCGCTGTATAGTTCAGGCGGCGGCTGGAACCGATGTTGCCGACAACCGCGACGCCGCAGTGCAGGCCGATTCTGACCTGAAGCGGTTCACCGCGGTCATCGGTAATGCCTGAATCCCGCACAGCTTCGATTGCAGCAAGCGCCGTCCGGCAGGCATTGCGGGCCTGTTGCGCATCCAGACGCGGAGCACCCCAGAAAGCCATGACTGCGTCGCCGATGTACTTGTCGACCGTGCCGCCATTGGCTTCGACCGTGCCAGAGACGACATCAAGGTAGCCGCTGATCACCTTGATGACTGCGGTGCCCATGCGTTCGGAGATTTTGGTGAAGCCGGCGACATCCGCGAACATCACGGTCAATTGACGCGTTTCACCACCAGGAGCCGCGCGCACTCCATCGGCCAGCAGCGTCCGAACAAGATCAGTGGGGATGAATTTTGCGAAGTCGGCGAGCCCGGAAGCCATCCGGGTCAAGGCGAAGGAAAACTGGTCGAACTCGCGCAAATCGCTCGAACGATGGGAGATCTCTTCCAGCTCGAAGCGTTCGATCTTTCCCAGATCCGACGTAAGCGCATTCACCGGCTCCGACAGCACGCGTTGGGCGAGAGCGGCAGCGGCCAACCCAAGCAGAAGTGAGAGGCCGAGCAAACTGAACAGGGCCCGGCGAGTTGTCATTTCGATGCCACTCAGGAATTCCGCTTCAGGCACGATGACAACCAATTGCCAGCCGTTGAACTCCAGCGGCGAGAGAGAAACCCGATATCCCTCGTCCTGCACGAGCAGCCGACGCGTCTCGACGATATTCACCGCATTGGCGGGACGAGCCTTAACGATCGTGGCCGCCAGTGCAGCAACTGGCTGAAGCGCTGCCGCCGAGGCCAGGCCGGGAGCGATTCTGACTGCTCCCCTCGGGTCGACAACGAAAGCGCCGCCGGTGCGCCCGACGGAGATGGCGCCGAGAAGATCCGAGAAGCGATCCATACCGATAAATACGGACAAAGGCCCCAGCACCGCCGAGGAGCC
>JANNRX010000407.1:0-4385 GCA_031401875.1 Hyphomicrobiales bacterium
CTCAAAACTCTGCTCCATATGCCTCAAATGCAATACGGCACATTATTGAAAAATAGGTAAATGCATCGCTAACGCTGGCAAAACAGGACACAAAAAAGCCGTCATTTCTGACGGCTTTTAAATTCAGAGGCGTTTCAGCGCCAATTAACGCGAATAGAACTCGACCACGAGGTTGGGTTCCATCTGTGTCGGATACGGCACTTCAGAAAGTCCGGGGCGACGTGTCAGTTTCGCAGTCATCTTGGCATGGTCCGCCTCAAGAAAATCTGGAACGTCACGCTCGGCAAGTTGCGTTGCAATCAGCACCACTTCCAGCTTGCGCGAGACTTCCTTGACGGAGATCACGTCGCCTGGCTTCACCTGATACGATGCCACATTCACCTTCTTGCCGTTTACCTGCACATGGCCGTGGTTCACGAACTGGCGGGCAGCAAAAACCGTCGCCACGAATTTGGCACGGTAGACGACAGCATCCAGACGGCCTTCGAGCAATCCGATCAGGTTCTCACCGGCATCGCCGCGCATGCGCAGGGCTTCATGGTAATAGCCACGGAACTGCTTTTCGGAAATCGAGCCATAATAGCCCTTGAGCTTCTGCTTGGCCTTCAGCTGGGTGCCGAAGTCGGAGAGCTTGCCCTTGCGGCGCTGGCCATGCTGACCCGGACCGTATTCACGCTTGTTGACGGGGGACTTGGGACGGCCCCAGATATTTTCGCCCATGCGGCGGTCAATTTTGTATTTGGCTTCGGCGCGCTTTGTCATCGCTGTTCCTCGAATGAACAATTAAAAAAACTGGCAGTAAACCACCAGGGGTGAGGAACGCGCCCTCCTCTGGCCTCTTCTCAGAAAGCCTGACAGGCAACGATGCGAACCGCTGCCACGGGTGCGTTTTATCCCTTCTATTCTGCCGGAATTCTGGCGTCATAAAACGGAAACGCAGGCATTGCTGCCTGCGCTGTGAGGAACCCTAGACAGGATCACTCCTCGAAAGTCAATCCGTTTTCAGCTCGAATGTCGGCGCGAACCACGCAGCACTGACAGGATAAGCATTCAACACGGATCAATGCGTCACACTTTAACGAATGCTGCCCGTGCTCAATCGTGTGGCGACCTGTCGCGCCGCATCGCGTCCTGCGAGATAAGCGCCTCCTGCGGTCATGGAATAAACGCCCGCCGTTGCTTCCCCCGCAAACCAGATGCGGTCACCCACCGGCCTTGCCAGTGCTTCGCGGCCCTGTATCTTGCCCGGCAGCACGACAGCATAGGAACCCAGGCTCAGCGGATCCTCTGACCAGGCCACCAGACGTCCGCCCTTGAAGCTTTTGCGAACATCACCACCCGCGATCTTGATGAACCGCTCCAGAGCGTGCTCGACTGCCGCTGCCTTTCCCTGCGCGGCCAGAACACGGGCATAGCCGCCTCCGAAGGTGGCAACCACGAGATCATTGTTGAAGGGCCAGGTCTCGAAGGTCATGGCGCGGGAAGGATCGCCGATTTCCGCCAGAAACTGATGGGGCTGGAAGCCGAAGCGATCCTCGTCAAACCTGAGTGCCACTTTGCTGAGCGCGCCCATACGCAATCCGTCCAGAGCCCGGTTTGTCTCTGTCGGCAGTCCCGGCGTGAACCGGATCGAGCCGGCCTTCAGGACGCCGACCGGAACCGTGACAATAAGCTTTCGCGCCCGGATCACGCCCTTGTCGGTTGTCACCTGAATGGTCTGGCCGCTCCAGTCCACCGCAAGAGCCTTGACGCCGAAGCGGGGCTGCATTGGCTCAGCGGCCTTGGCTGCCAGAGCCCCGTAGCCCCCGCGGACGATGAGATTTTGCCCACCCTCAAGACGCTGCCAATCGCTGACAGAAATCCATTCGGGATCTTCCCCCGCCGCCATCTGCGCCTGAATGCGTCCCGAATCGCGCACGACAGCCTCTTCATTGCGCAAGGCCTCGGCCATGGACATGTCACGGCGTTCCTCAACCTCGTCATAGGCATCCGAAACCTGTCGCATGCTACCACGGCGGCTCGAACCCTCATCCGCATTCAACGGAATACCGTCCCGATAGGCGATGGAACCACTCCACAGTCGATAGCCCCCGATTGTCTCGACGCTGTTGTCGGAAGCAATGGCTGTCCAGGGATTGGTTTCAGCAAAATGAATATAGGCCGCACCGCCATCAAAAGGCTGGCCAAGGCTTGTATCCGTGTAGATGCGCCCTCCGGCGCGCTCCCGTGCCTCGATCAGAACAAAGCTCTTTCCAAGTGCTTGGAGGGCGCGCGCAGCCCCAATACCCGCAGCGCCTGCCCCAATGATCACAACATCGGTATCATCAGCCCGCGCCGCGCCCGAAACAGAAAGGCTTGCAGCCGAAGCGAGAAAAAGTCGGCGTGAAAAACGAATTGCTGTCATGCCGTCTGAAATCCTCGATAATCATGCCGATATTGTGACCAATTGCAAAAACGGCAAGTAACGAAACAGCAAGTCACAAAATGGCGGAGAAAGCATGGCTCATGTCCCCTCCGCTGCAGAGCGTTTCTTTCGTGCCCGCACCAATGTGCCCACCACGCCGCGCAAGGTGCGTACATCTGCCTCCGTCAACTCCATGCGGTGGAAGATATTGTGCAGGTTGCGCGTCATGACAGGGCGCTTGTTCTCGGGCGTGAAATAGCGCGCGGCATCTAGCTCCGCTTCAAGAGTGTCGAAAAAAGACCGCACCATTTCGCGCGTTGCAGGCGGCGTCACATGCACAAGTTCGAAAGGCGCGGCCCCGCCGTGCAGGCTTTTCTGCCATTCATAGGCAACAAGCGATACGGATTGCGCAAGATTGAGAGAGGGGTGCTCTGGATTGACCGGGAAGGACACCAGCGCATCGGCAAGGGCAATCTCGTCATTGTCCAGACCGGAGCGCTCGCGACCAAACAGGATGCCGATGCGCTGGCCTTGTGCGCCGCGCACGCTGGCTTCACTGGCGAAAGCTTCGGCACTGGACACAGGTTTGGCCTGATCGCGTGCGCGCGCTGTTGTGGCAAAAAGCCTGTTGAGATCATGCACAGCGGCATCGACCGTCGGGAACAGGAGCGCATCGCGCACGATTGCATTCGCCCCCACGGCGGCATCAACCGCAGCGCGAAAAACAGGGCCATCCACCTCCCAGCCATCGCGCGGGGCAACAAGCCGCAGTTCGGAAAGGCCAAAATTCGCCATGGCACGTGCTGCCATGCCGATATTCTCACCCATCTGGGGACGTGCAAGGATGATAATGGGGCTGATCATGCGGCATCCATCGGGATAAGTGAGTCTTGATCCGAGCGGCCGCATCCCATCTGTATTCTCTGCCTGCGACACCCGCTGTGTGGCTTGCGCTTTGATTGCATATGATTCCTTGTGCCAGAGAATGGTTCATTGCCAAATATACTGAATGATCACTGGCATCACGTTCGATAAAAATGGCGCCATGTCTTTGCAGGCGCTTTGCGTGCCCGAAAGCCTTTGCTATAGCACCCGCACACGATCGCGAACCAGCGAGCCAATCTCAAAAGTCAATTCAGGGGACTTTCAATGAAAAAGATCAAGGTTGCCAATCCTGTCGTTGATATGGACGGCGACGAAATGACACGCATCATCTGGCAGGCCATCAAGGACAAACTGATTTTCCCCTATCTCGACATTGATCTCGACTATTACGACCTCGGCGTCGAACACCGTGACAAAACGGGCGACCAGGTAACCATTGATGCCGCCAATGCCACGAAAAAGCATGGCGTCGCGGTCAAATGTGCCACGATCACGCCGGATGAAGGCCGCGTCAAGGAATTCAATCTCCGCGAAATGTGGAAAAGCCCGAACGGCACCATCCGCAATATCCTGGGCGGGGTGATTTTCCGCGAACCGATCATCTGCAAGAATGTGCCGCGCCTGGTTCCGGGCTGGACCCAGCCGATCGTGGTGGGACGTCATGCTTTCGGTGATCAGTACCGTGCCACGGATTTCAGGTTCCCCGGGAAAGGCACACTGACGATCAAGTTCGTGGGCGAGGATGGCAAGGTCATCGAAAGAGAAGTCTACAAATCTGCCAGTGCGGGCGTGGCCATGGCCATGTACAATCTGGATGATTCAATCCGGGACTTTGCCCGCGCCTCGCTGAATTACGGACTTGCACGCAAATATCCGGTCTACCTGTCCACCAAGAATACCATCCTCAAGACCTATGACGGTCGCTTCAAGGACATCTTCGAAGAGGTATTCAACGCCGAGTTCAAGACAGAATTCGACAAGCTGGGCCTCACCTACGAGCACCGCCTGATCGACGACATGGTGGCCTCTGCCCTCAAATGGTCCGGTGGCTATGTCTGGGCCTGCAAGAACTACGATGGCGACGTGCAATCCGATA
>JANNRX010000408.1:0-2406 GCA_031401875.1 Hyphomicrobiales bacterium
GGCCTTTTTTATCCTTGAGGAACAGGTTCTTGGTATGCGCACCGGAGATTTCACCGCGCAGCGCCTTTGACTGTTCCACGGTGAACAGCGGTGGGTGCTCGATTGTCTCATGGGCAATTCCCATCTTCGTCAGCGTTGCGAGCAGGCTTTCGGCGGTATGTGGCATGAACGATTGTCAGTCCTTGCGGTGCCGCATCAGCGCTGTCAGCTCGGGATCACTTTCGGGCAGGGTGATGTCGATCACAGCATAAAGATCACCCGTGCCCGCCTTTTGCGGCAGGCCCTTGCCGCGCAGCCGGAAGGTTCTTCCACTCGATGTCATTGCGGGAATGGCCATTTCGACGCCGCCTCCGAGCGTCGGCACGATGACAGGGCCACCAAGCACTGCATCAGCCAGGGAAACCGCAACCCGGGTGCGCAGATCAGCACCATCAACGGCGAATAGATCATGCGGCGCAATGCGCATGGTGAGCATCGTATCACCCGTTTCGCCGCCGGTCGGTGAGGAATAGCCCTGGCCACGCAGGCGTACGGTCTGCCCGTCCCGCAGATTGTGTGGAATGGCAACCTCGATATCGCGTCCCATGGGAAGGCGGATGCGTTTGGGCTCACCCGCCGCAATCTCCTCGAGGGTCAGCGTCATGGTAACTGTGGCGTCAGCGCCGGGCTGCGGCTTGGGGCGCTGAGGCTCGCCCCGTGCCCGTTGCGCCGTATCACCGAACATGCGTCCGAAAATATCCGAGGCATCCGGCGCCCCTTGCGGCGATGCCCCGGCGCGTCCGCCGCCCATATTGCGGAATTGCCGGAAGAGATCCTCCGCCGATGCCCCTCCAGCATTGAAGCCGCCAGAGCCAAAGCCGCCAGAACCAAAGCCTGATGACTTCGGCTTTCCCTCACCGTCGATCTCGCCCCGGTCGAACTGGGCACGCTTGCTGGAATCACCCAGGATTTCATAGGCCGAATTGATCTCGGCAAAGCGGCCCGCCGCTTTGGGGTCTTTCTGGTTCTGATCCGGATGATGCTGCTTGGCGGCGCGGCGGAAGGCTTTTTTCACCTCCGCCGCGCTGGCGCCTTTCTGCACTCCGAGAACAACATAAGGGTCGCGCATATCGGCAAGGGCTCCGCAAGCACATCTCAATCACATACAAGGGATGTGGTGGATGACGGGCCTTCGCGCAAGCAGGCTTGTAACGACACGCACAACAACAGTGAGTTATTCTGGATTATCCCGGTCTTTTCCAGGGCTTGAAGTCTTTGATCTGCCATTCAGCCGGCGTGATGCGGCAGGCGCTGCCCTGGAACCAGAGATCCGGCTCCTTCAAGGATACGGTTGCAATAAACGTGCGGCAGATATCATCCTTGATCACAAAGGCATTCCCAATGGGGGCGAAGGAACCCTTGGCCCCGCTCGCAGGATTATCCCAGCCCACATTGGCACCATTGCCCTGCGGGTCCAGCGCTGTTGCAAGAGCAGATTTTGCCCTGCGCCAGTCTTCCTCATCGATCTTTGGTGAGAAAGGGGAAATCTGCCCCGGTTGCAGGTCAGTTGCTTTTGCAGCACGGGGGGTGATGGAGCCGGTGATATCGGGGTCAGTCAGAAGTGCGCCGGAAGTGCCGCCTTCAAAAGGCAGCGTCAGGCTGCAAGCGCCCGCAAGAAGTGCTGCGGCAAAACAACCTGCAGCCTTCAGACAAGCAATTCTTGCACTATATGCACCGTAGGCTAAAACGCAACGCGCCACGGAAGTTCCCCAATTGTCACACACCCACACATTATCAGGTGAGAGTTAATGCCAAGTGACCTGAAGCAGACTGGAGCCGATTTCACGCAGAGCGTTGATCCATTCGCTCTTTTCGAGGAATGGTTTGTTGAAGCCAAATCCTCCGAGCTGAATGATCCGCATGCCATGACACTCGCGACTGTGGATGCGCTTGGTATTCCCGATGCGCGGATTGTTCTGATGAACGGCTACGACCGGCGTGGATTGACCTTCTTCACAAACAGTCAGAGTGCCAAGGGCACGGAACTTGCCGCCGCGCCCCATGCCGCTCTGGTGTTTCACTGGAAGAGTTTGCGTCGGCAGGTACGTCTGCGCGGTTCTGTGGCGCAGGTGACGGCTGCTGAAGCCGATGCGTATTTCGCGACGCGCCCCAGAGACAGCCAGATCGGTGCCTGGGCCAGCGAACAATCCCGTCCTCTCGATGAAAGAGCGACGTTCGAGGCGCGCATCGCGATGTTCAATGACAAGTATGCAGGTTCCGCCGTCCCGCGCCCGCCGCACTGGAATGGCTACCGGGTGACACCGCTGCAGATCGAATTCTGGCACGACCGGCCATTCCGCTTGCATGACCGTATCGTGTTCCGTCGCGAGGAGCCGAATGGCGCATTCTCGCGGACACGTCTATATC
>JANNRX010000409.1:0-5339 GCA_031401875.1 Hyphomicrobiales bacterium
GCAAGCGACGATCTGATCCTTTCGTAATGGGGGAGCAGATGAGACAAGTCGTAATCATGCTGGCATTGGTTGCCACCTGGGTAGGTTCTTCAGCAAGCGCTTCTGCGCTGGACTTTTCACAAAGCGGCAATTCGGCGCGCATAAGCGGTGCAGTCAAACCGGGTGATGGTGCCAAGTTCGACGAATTCATGGCCAGACCAGGAGCTTCCTCGATCCGTATTTTCATCCTGAACTCTCCAGGAGGCAGCATCGGCAATGCGCTTGAGATTGCACGTCGTATTCGCCGCATGGGTGCTGCGACCGTGGTTGATGGCAAGGCGAGCTGCGAGAGTGCCTGCACCGTGATCTTTGCCGGAGGTTCAACCCGCCACTATGTCAATACCAGCGGCTTGCAAGACAGGCTTGGTGGCAATCGGGGTGGACTGGGATTTCACGAAGGCAACAATGCCAATGCGGATGGGCGTGGACGTCAGTATTCAGGACGGGGAACAGCTGCGATGATCAATGCCTATTATGAACTGGGCGTTGGCGGTGCGGCCCAATTTGCGACCAAGGCAGGATTTAACGCGATGTACCGCGTTTCAGGCCAGACAGCCCTGCAAAACCGTGTTGCCACCAGTCTTTCCCCACCCTGATCTGAATCCGCTGCAAAGAGGCTCGACAGATGTATTCTCCCGCTCCAAGCTGGATAGGGGAACCGCCTGTCGCAAAAGGGCCTGTCATGAATGATTCCGATGCTGCGGGAGCCTTTGAGGCACCTCCACTCCAGCAATCGCTGCCGCTGGCTTTGCTTGCCGCGCGCGATCAATTTGGCGGTTCACGAGAGATTCTGGAGGATCAGGACCGCACGGCGCTGCCCTATGACCGGCTCATCCTTGGCGCAATGGTGCTGGGTCGCAAGTTTTGTGTGGGCACCAGCGAGCGCGAGAATATCGGCATTCTGCTGCCCAATGTGAACGGCGTTGCAGTGACGCTCTTCGGCCTCCTGTTTCGTGGGCGTGTACCGGTGATGCTGAATTTCTCTGCCGGTTTGCGCAATCTGAAATCCGCATGCGAGACCGCCCAGATCAGAACCATCATCACGGCGCGCAAGTTCATTGAAAACGCCAAGCTGGATGACGTGGTTGCTGCGCTCGGCGAGGGGAGGCGCCTCGTCTGGCTGGATGATATCCGGGCTGATATCGGCACCATGGACAAGTTGCGCGGAGTGATCGACGCCAGGATCATGGCACGGTCGATGGCCGCACGCATGACAGGCGATGATCCGGCTGTCATTCTCTTTACTTCGGGGTCCGAAGGCAAACCCAAGGGTGTGGTTCTCACGCATCGCAATATCATCAGCAATGTTCGCCAGATCGCCGCCGTTGGTCGCAACTTCCTGAGTGACAGGGATATCGTCATGAACCCGCTGCCGGTGTTCCATTCCTATGGCCTGACAGCGGGGCTGATGCTGGGGTTGCTCTGCGGCATGAAGGTGGTGCTCTATCCGAGCCCGTTGCACTACCGCGAGGTACCACGCCTCATCGGCAAGACGAAAGCGACAATCCTGTTTGGAACGGACACGTTTCTTGTGGGTTATGCCCGCGCTGCGGAGAAAGAGGATCTGTCTTCCGTGCGCTACGTCATTACCGGGGCGGAGCGGGTGAAGGAGGAGACGCGGCGTCTCTGGGAGCCGTTCGGAACCACGATTCTCGAAGGCTACGGCTGCACGGAATGCGCCCCGGTTCTGGCCTGCAACACGCCTGAAATGATGAAGAACGGCACGGTTGGCCGTCTGTTGCCGGGCATCAACTGGCGGCTTGAACCCGTTGAAGGCATTGCAGAAGGCGGAAAACTCATGGTGCAAGGCCCCAATGTCATGGCGGGCTACATGCTGGCAGACAGGCCGGGCATCATACAGCCGCCAGATCAGGGTTGGCACGATACCGGTGATATTGTCACGATGGATGACGACGGCTGCATCCTGATCAAGGGGCGTGCCAAGCGCTTCGCCAAGCTGGGCGGTGAAATGGTCTCGCTTGCCGCCATCGAGACCATGGCGGCCGACCTCTGGCCGGGTGTCAATCACGTGGCTGTTTCGCTGCCTGATCCGCGCAAGGGCGAGCAGATCGTGCTGGTGACGGAGCAGGGCAATGCCGACCGGTCAGCACTCATGGCCTATGCCAAAGCGCAGGGCTTCCCGGAGCTCTGGGTGCCGCGCGCCATTCTGGTGCTGGAGCAGATCCCGGTTCTGGGTTCAGGCAAGATCGATTATGCGGCGACCCAGGAAGAGGCATCGAGCAAGCGGGCACTTTTGTGATGTTTTTTCAGGGATGGGCCGCAAGGGATTGCCGCAGCACCGAAGCTCCGCTACCCCCATTCCAGCCGCGGACATGGCGAAACTGGTAGACGCAAGGGACTTAAAATCCCTCGGTGGCAACACTATGCGGGTTCGACCCCCGCTGTCCGCACCAAACGCGCTATTAACCATTGTTAACGCCAAGCGTAAAAACCACAGGCAAATTCTTTCACCATGGTTTATAAGCGCTCTCAGTTTAGTCCGAGGCAAAAAGACTAAAAAGAGCGAGGACGCATGGCGCGGCGGTATTTTGGCACTGATGGCATTCGTGGACGCGCCAATGGCGTGATCACGCCTGAGCTCGCACTCAAGGTGGGACAAGCCACAGGCCTGGTGTTCCAGCGCGGTGACCATCGCCACCGCGTTGTGATCGGCAAGGATACGCGTCTCTCCGGTTACATGATCGAGACAGCCTTGACGGCGGGGTTTCTTTCTGTGGGCATGGACGTGCTTGTGCTGGGGCCGATGCCGACACCGGCTGTTGCCATGCTGACGCGCTCGATGCGCGCGGATCTGGGAGTCATGATCTCGGCGTCGCACAATCTCTATGAGGATAACGGCATCAAGCTGTTTGGCCCCGATGGCTACAAGCTGAATGACGAGCTTGAATCCGAAATCGAGGCCTTGCTGGAGACGGATCTGGTTCCACGTCTGAGCAAGTCACCCGATCTCGGTCGCGCCAAGCGCGTTGAATCGGTGCATGCCCGTTACATCGAATTCGCCAAGCGCACGCTACCGCGCAACATGTCGCTTGAAGGCATGCGCATCGTGGTCGATTGCGCCAATGGCGCGGCCTACAAGGTGGCACCCGAAGCCCTTTGGGAGCTTGGCGCCGAAGTCATCACCATGGGCGTGGAGCCCGATGGCTTCAACATCAACCGCAACGTCGGCTCGACATCGCCCGATGCACTTATCCGGCGGGTGCGCGACATGCGCGCCGATGTCGGCATCGCGCTCGATGGCGATGCGGACCGCGTTCTGATCGTGGATGAAAAGGGCCATGCCGTTGATGGCGATCAGCTGATGGCCGTGGTGGCCGAAAGCTGGCGCGATGATGGACGTCTGTCGCAGCCTGGCATTGTCGCCACCATCATGTCCAATCTCGGGCTTGAGCGGCATTTGCAATCACTGGGCATGTCGCTGGCGCGCACGGCCGTGGGCGACCGTTACGTGCTCGAATACATGCGCGAGCATGGCTACAATGTGGGTGGAGAGCAATCCGGCCATATTATCCTGTCGGATTATTCGACCACGGGCGATGGCCTTATCGCGGCTTTGCAGGTGCTGGCCTGCGTGAAGAAGGAAAATCGCCTGGTTTCCGAGGTTTGCCACAGGTTTGAGCCGCTACCGCAGATTCTCAAGAACGTGCGCTATCGCAAGGGCCAGCCGCTCGCGGAAGACAAGGTGGTGAGCGCCATCGAGGATGCCCGCAAGCGCCTTGGCAATGGCGGTCGACTGGTCATACGCCCATCCGGCACAGAACCCGTCATCCGTGTGATGGCCGAGGGCGATGACCGCGATCTCGTGGAACGTGTGGTGGATGATGTGGTGGATGTCATCACACTTGCGGCAGCATGAGCGGCTCCTGTTTTGACAGATGTTCCTGCTTTGACAGTCGTTCCTGCTTTGACAGGTCTTGCGACGTTGACAAGCGTGGCTGATGCGTTGATGACGCGGTGCATCCACCACTCCTGATCAGCCAGGATCGAATTCGTTTTGTCGTTCAGTTTTTATTCCCGTAATTACAAGAAAGGCCTGATCATCCTGCATGATCTGGCGATGACCACGGTCGCCCTTGTGACGAGCCTGGCACTGCGTTTTGACGACGCCTTCCTGCTGGACAGATTGCGGTATTGGCCCTTTGCCGTGCCTTTTGTCGCTTTTGCGGCCACGATTTATCTTTTCTTCCGGCTCTATCAATCGAAATGGCGATTTGCCTCGTTGCCGGATCTTATCAGCATCGCCAAGGCATCGGCCGTGCTGGCGCTGGCGCTTCTTGTCATCGATTATGGTGTTCTGGCGCAGAACCTGTTCGGTGGCTATTTCTTCGGGCGTCAGGCGATTGCCATCTATTTTGTCTTGCAGATGGCGTTTCTGGGCGCGCCGCGCATTTTTTATCGGTACTGGAAGGATAGCCGCGCCAATGCGTCCAGCGAGTTGCTGGATGCGCCACCAACGCTGATACTTGGTCGCCCCTTTGAAGTGGATGGTTTGTTGCGCGGCATTGAAACCGGTGCGGTGAAATCCATGCGTCCTGTCGCGGTTCTGAGCCCGCGTGAGGTGGATCAGGGCCAGGTCATTCGCCGCATCAAGGTGCGTGGTGATTTTTCCAGTCTGGATGATGAGATCAGCCAGGCGGCGCTCAAGGGAACGCCCATCCGCAGGATCGTCATGACTCCGGCGGCACTTGCGCCTGAGAACGAACCGGAAAAGGTGCTCGACAAGGCGCGCCGCCTCGGCATTCCCGTGCTGCGCATGCAGTCACTGGATGGTGCCTCTCCCGGAGCCTTGGCCCCGGTCGAGATCGAGGATCTGTTGCTGCGCCCGACCCATGACATCGACGAGAGGCGTGTCGGCAATTTTGTCGCCGGCAAACGCTGCGTTGTGACAGGCGGCGGTGGCTCCATTGGCGGCGAAATCTGCCGACGCTTGAAACACTATGGTGCGACCGCCATACTCATCATCGAGAATTCGGAACTGGCGTTGCATTCCATCACGGAAGACCTGACGCGTGTGGATGGCGAAACGGCTGTGACCGGCCACATTGCCGATGTGCGCGACAAAAAGCGACTGGTGGCACTGATCAAGGCTTTCCGCCCGGATATTGTCTTTCATGCCGCCGCCCTCAAACACGTGCCTTATCTGGAGCAGGACTGGACCGAAGGCGTGAAGACCAACATCTTCGGAAGTATCCATGTAGCGGAAGCAGCAATTGCGGCAGGTGCTTCCTGCATGGTGATGATCTCGACGGACAAGGCCATCGAGCCCGTGTCGATGCTGG
>JANNRX010000410.1:0-12079 GCA_031401875.1 Hyphomicrobiales bacterium
ATCAGTTCGACGAGGGTTTCCCGACTCACGCCGTCATCCATCGGGATGTCAGCGGCGATGCGACCCAGGTACATCGCGCACACTCGATCGGCGACCTCGATCACGTCGTTCATGTTGTGGCTGATGATGACGACGCCGACACATTGAACTCCCAGGACCACGAGGCCGTGTCTGTCTGTCCGTTGCTGCGGGCAAACCCCGTCATGCTGCTGATGGTCATGGAAGAGCTTCCGCCTTATCGGAGCGACGGCACGGTCTTCGGTGAGTTCAGATCAAAACTCTTGTTTCGAAGTGGATCACGGCTCGTGCCTTCTGACGCGTCAAAGGCTTTTGGCCGACGAGGCGCGAGTGCTCCCTCTGCCAGAGGAGCCCCTTCAAAATCATTTTGGACCACTTGCCCCGTTCCCGAGCCTGCCTGTCTGGCACCTCTCTGGATCGTCTGACGACGTCCTGGCGCGACAGGATAGCTCTCAACATTGCCCAGGGCAGGCGGAGTATTCTCGCCTCCTTCAGATGGCGCAGCACCGCCCCCCGGCACAAGAAACTCAAGCGGGACATTGGGAATGACGTAAGCCGAACTTCCCGGCGGTGGCGCAATGGTGGCGGAATTTCTGCCAAAAGCTGGCGGCGTCAGATCAGAGCGCTGTCCAGGGCGAGGTACCGGAGCCGCCGGAGTTGCAGGCGCTGAACCGCCCCCTTCAAGCTGGCGCCAGCGGGCGACGTTGCGGTTATGCTGCTCAAGCGTCTCTGCAAAAGCGTGGCCACCGGTGCCATCGGCCACAAAGAAGATGTCGCGCGTTTTTGACGGGTTCGCCGTCGCTTCGAGGGCGGCCCTGCCCGGGTTGGCAATCGGACCCGGAGGAAGGCCATTGATCACATAGGTATTATAGGGCGTTGGCTGCCGAATTTCGGTGGACAGAATACCGCGCCCCAGACTGCCTTTGCCGCCGACAAGGCCGTAAATGATCGTGGGATCGGATTCGAGCCGCATGCCCCGGTTCAACCGGTTGATAAAGACAGAGGCAACACGGGTGCGTTCGTCGGACCTGCCGGTTTCTTTTTCGACAATCGATGCCAGAATCACAAGGTCATTGGCAGATTTCACTGGAATATCGGGACTCCGGCGTTGCCATATCTCTTGCAGAACCTTCTTTTGCTCCGTCTCCATGCGGGCAATCATTTGTTCCCGGCTGAACCCGCGTCCAAATCGGTAGGTATCCGGCAAGAGCGAGCCTTCACGGGGCGTGATACGTATTTCGCCGACCAGAATATCGTTTTCCTTCAGGCGATTGACGATCTGTTCACTGGTCAGGCCTTCGGGAATTGTGAGCGAATGCAGAATGGAACGCCCTTCGGAAAGAACTTCACGCACGTCTTTGAGAGATGCGTTCTGCTTGAAATTATACTCGCCGGCCTTGAGGTTGGGGCGTCCTGCCAGCAGATTGGATATTTCAAACATCAGCGGGCTTGAAATCACACCCTCCTGTTCAAGGATGGTCGCGATATCGGCACTGCCGGAATTACGCGGAATGAAAACGACCTTGTCCTGTGTCAACGGACCCGGACCATTGAAAAGATTCTGTCCGTATATGATGAAGCCTCCACCGGCGACAAAAACAAAGACAAGAAGCGTGAACATCGCACTCAATTTGGCAAGAAAGCCTCCACGCGGACGACGCGGTGGCTCCGGACGGTCCGGCAGTCGTCCCGGTTGCAAGGCATCACGCGCACCACGAGGCGACCAGCGCCTTCCACCTGAAGGCGGCGCAGGTTCACTCATCATGCCCTGGGCAGGCGATGGCGCAATATTCTCAGCTGACATGCATCCGCAGCCTTATCAAAACATCACTCCCACAAATCCCGGCATGCAATTTCACATATTTATCGCAGGCTGAATATGGCAAATTAACGATTCTGGATATTATCTGTAAGGCACCACGGAATGGTTAATAAAAACTGAGAAATCTCATATCATGGCCATTCCGCCATTCACATGGAGCGTCTGCCCCGTGACATAGGCCGATTCCTGTGAGGCCAGAAAAACCGCAGCAGCGGCTATTTCCGTGGCCATGCCAAGCCGCCCCATGGGGACATTGCCCAGAATAGTCTGTTTCTGCTTGTCATTCAGCTCGGATGTCATCGCTGTCTCGATAAAGCCAGGCGCGATGCAATTGACCGTGATATTGCGGCTGGCCACTTCTGCTGCGAGCGATTTCGACATGCCGATCATGCCCGCCTTTGAAGCGGCATAATTGCCCTGCCCCGGATTTCCCGTGATGCCGACCACAGAGGTAATGCCGATAATGCGGCCATGACGGCGCTTCATCATGCCCCTCAGGGCGGCGCGCGACAGAATGAACCCGGCCGTCAGATTGACTGCGATGACCTTGTCCCAATCATCATCCTTCATGCGCAGGAACAAACCATCACGGGTCAGGCCTGCATTGTTGACGAGAATATCCAGGCTGCCCATGGCGGTCTCGGCCGCAGGAACCAGCGTTTCCACCGAAGCGCGGTCCGAAAGATCAGCGGGCACCACATGGACGCGATCGCCTAGTTCTGCCGCCAGTGTATCCAGCGCGGCCCGGCGCGTGCCAGACAGCGTGACGATGGCGCCCTGCCCGTGCAGAGCTGTGGCAATGACAGCACCAATGCCCCCGGATGCTCCGGTAACAAGAGCCGTTTTTCCTGTGAGATCAAACATTCGCCAATGTCTCCGTCAGTCCGCTCTGTAACCCGCAACATCGGCGGGTGTGCCAATGGCTGAAACTGTAGCACCTTCCGCAATGCGTTTGACTAAGCCATTCAGCACCTTGCCAGAACCGACTTCCACAAAGCGCGTGATACCCTGATCCGCCATGAAGCGGACGCTTTCACGCCAGCGCACAGTGCTGGTGACTTGCCTTACGAGAAGATCTGCAATTTCCGTGGCACTCGTCACAAAACTGGCCTTCACATTGGCAACCAGTGGCACAACAGGAGCCTTGATCGTCACTTTTGCCAAAGCTTCCGCCATGGCATCCGCCGCCGGTTGCATCAGGCTGCAATGGAAAGGTGCAGAAACCGGCAAAAGCATGGCGCGTTTGGCACCGCGTTCCTGCGCCAGGGCAATAGCGCGCTCGACCGCCGCCTTGTGGCCAGAAACCACAACCTGCCCCCCGCCATTGTCATTGGCGGCATCGCAGACCTAGCCTTGGGCAGCATCGCTCGCCACAGCAGCAACTGCATCGTATTCCATACCCAGAATGGCAGCCATGGCACCAATTCCGACAGGAACAGCCTTCTGCATGGCATTGCCGCGGATGCGCAACAACCGCGCGGCATCCGATATGCTAAGCGATCCTGCCGCGGCAAGCGCTGAATATTCACCCAGCGAATGCCCGGCAACACAGGCGGCATGCTCTGCGAGAATCAAACCAGATTCCGCTTCCAGCACGCGAATTGCAGCCAGACTGACAGCCATCAACGCGGGCTGGGCATTGGCCGTCAGGGTCAACTCCTCCAGCGGACCTTCGAAGATCAGCTGAGACAGCTTCTGTCCGAGTGCGGCATCCACCTCGTCAAAGACCGCGCGGGCCTGCGGGTATGTCTCCGCCAATGCCTTGCCCATGCCGACGGCCTGGCTGCCCTGTCCCGGAAAGATGAAGGCTGTTTTTGTCATGCTGAACCTGTTGAGAGATTTTCTTGTTCTCCGCACCACACCGTGATGGGATGAAAGTCAAGGCATTGGTCTTTCACAACGACTGGAGAGCCAACAGATTTCATAGGCGCTGATACAGAAAATAGCGCCCCTCGCGCGCGCCCTCGGGTAAGGGCAACACATCAAAACCCGGCATCTCAAGCGGGTAATCCGACATGATATAGCCATTCTTTGCCATGAATGGCGGAAGAATCTGTGCCATCATGGCGGCATTGGCTTTGCTGCGTTCGACATTGAACGAACCGATATCGGAATTCGCCAGCACGATCCTGTTGCCCAGTGTCCCGTGGAGCTTTGGCAAGGTCTCGCTGATTTCTCCAAGCACGAGAAAGCGTGGATCAGGCTGACAATCCTCATAGGCCGCATTTTCTCGGTCAAAAACATAGATATCGCGCTCCGGCATATGGCGGCGCATGTGATCGAATGTGCGGCCATGCCCGAGGCCAAGCTCAAGCACATGGCCGGGTACGCCCGCAATCTGCCTGAAAAGCCAATCAAGGCAGGCATGCTGTGCTTGCAGCCGGAAAAGGGTGAGTTCAAGGCGGGACAATGAGCGCAACTTATTCGATCTTTCGTTACAGGCTTTCGATTCAGGGTTTCCTGTCCATTGACGGAAAAACGCCGCTTTGTTAACTTGAAAACAGCATAAAATGCAAAAAGGAGTTTGAAATGAGAAAAGTATTTTTCCTCCTTTTCTCGAGCGCGTTCCTTGTATTTTCATCGCTCTCGCTCCAAGCACAAGAGACGGCCAGCAAGTCAACGCAGATTGCACAGGCAGCCTCCTGTCAAAGCTGGTACCGAACCTGCATTTCCCGTTGCAGGAGCACTGTTCCTGATGACAAATCCTGTCCTGTCAACAATTGCGAACCAAAGCTTTCGACATGCCGCAGTACCGGATGCTGGCAAGAGGGCCGCGCTTTTGGTGGGGGACAAACCTGCGGTCTTGCAAAGTAAACGGGATTAACGATCCTAGGGCCTGTCGTCCGTTTCGATCTCATCCACCATGTGTTCCTAACGGACGACAGGCCCTAGCAGCGCATTCCTGTCGTATTTATTCTTGCCTTTTTGACGGATCCGGTCCAAGAGCGGCGTTCTGTTTCGGCCGGAGGCTGAACGGAGGTGCGGGGTTTACCCGCATGGATCGCTGATCCGCCCTCCCGTGTCTCCGCCTTCGATCGTTTCCGTCGAGCCTCTTGCGGGCTCGAAGGGCTCCGCGCCGGACAGGATCACGCATCAGTCGATGCGTGAAGTGCAACATGAAGAGAGGCGTCCATGCCATTCTATGAACACGTATTCCTGGCTCGCCAGGACGTGTCCGCGCAGCAAGTTGAAACGATGACCGAACAATTCAAGGGCATCGTCGAAACCGCTGGTGGACAGATCACCAAGATCGAATACTGGGGCATCAAATCCCTCGCTTACCGGATCAAAAAGAACCGCAAGGCGCATTTTGCTCTCCTCAACATTGATTGCTCGCCAGCAGGCGTTGCTGAAATGGAGCGCCAGATGAAGATCAACGAGGACATCATCCGTTTCATGACGATCCGGGTTGAAGCGCTTGAAGAAGGTCCATCGGCCATGATGCAACGTCGCGAGCGTGAAGAACGCCGTGATCGCGAGCGCACCGAGCGTCGTGATGACAATTTCGGTGGCTTTGACGGTGGGGAGGATCTCTGATGAGCACAGGACAGGGCCGTCGCCCGTTTTTTCGCCGCAAGAAGACCTGCCCATTCACTGGTGAGGGCGCTCCGATCATCGATTACAAGGATGTGAAGATGCTTTCGCGTTATATCTCCGAGCGCGGCAAGATCGTGCCGTCGCGTATCACGGTGGTTTCCGCAAAAAAGCAGCGTGAGCTGGCGCAAGCCATCAAGCGCGCCCGCACCTTGGGTCTGCTTCCTTACGTGATCAAGTAATTCAGGACGGCGGTAGCGGATTTTTTCGCCTGCCGCCTTTCTCTTCAGTCGCCTGCCGGAAATCCTTCCATGGATCACGTGCAGGTTTGCTGGGCGGAACCTTCGGGTTTTCGCTCTAACCGCATCCGGATGGACGGGACAGCAGGACCTTATGATCAGTTTTCTCGCCATTGCGATTGCCGCAGGCTTTGCCTCTGCGCTGCTGGCCACGGTCTCGCAGACCGGGCCTGGGCTTGGCGTATTCCTCGGCTTTTTGTCGCCATTACCCCTGATGATTGCCGCAATCGGCTGGCATCCCTTGCTGGCGCTGTTCGGGGGCGCGCTCACAGCGGCAGTCATAACCGAATTCTTCGGCTGGAATGCCGGATTGACCTTCGCGCTTGTCATCATGGTTCCGGCCTATGTTCTTGCCAGAATTGTCTGGGAGGTCGAGGATGATAAACGCGTCGGCACTGTCGTCATGGCCAGTGCTTTCTACGCTGTGCTCATCATTATCGTCTTCGCATTCACGCTGAGCAGTGATTTTGAAGGCTATCAGGCGATTATCCACAAACGGCTTGAGTTCGTGCTGCAATCACCCAATATGCAGCAATTTGCGGCTCAATTGCCGCCAAATGGCTCGCCTGAGGCGCAAAAGCTTGTAGAGCTGATGACAGAGATCATGCCGATTCTGAGTGCGGCTAGTTTCTCACTGATGTATTTTCTGAATACCTGGCTCGCTTGCCGGATTGCGCAACGCTCCGGCATGCTGACCTTCGCTTGGACGCCGGTCTGGAACATGGCCCTGCCAAGGGTCCTTCTCCCTGTGGTGATCGCAACCATGCTGATGGCAGCTCTTCCGGGATATCTCGGCTTTGCTGCGGAATTGATCAGCAATGCCGCGACACTGGCCATAACAGCGCTTGGCTACGCTTGCATCCACCACATCACACGCGGCAGCAGCAAGCGCGGATTCATTCTCTCCGCACTCTGGATGTCCACTTTTGCTCTCGCAGGCCTTCCCGCCTTGCTCATGCTGCTCGTCGGGATTGCCGAACTCGCTTTTGGCTGGCGTGGACGTATCCTCGCCAGCCGGAATTCTTGAACCCACCCCTTACCTCAGGAGATACACAATGGAAGTTATTCTGCTCGAACGCGTCGCCAAGCTTGGCCAGATGGGCGAAGTCGTCAACGTCAAGCCGGGTTATGCCCGCAACTATCTGCTCGCCCGCGGCAAGGCCCTGCGTGCGACAGCTGCCAATAAAGGCGTCTTCGACAAGCAGAAAGCCCAGCTTGAAACACGCAATCTCGAAGCCCGCTCAGAAGCCGGCAAGGTCGGCGAAGCTCTCGATGGCCAGTCCGTTGTCCTGATCCGTCAGGCCGGTGATTCCGGCGTGCTCTACGGCTCGGTCTCGACCAGAGATATTGCCGAAGCGCTCACAGCCGCAGGCTTTACTGTTGGTCGTCAGCAAATCACGATGGTACAACCGATCAAAACGCTGGGTGTGCACAGCATTCCTGTCATTCTGCATCCGGAAGTCGAAATCAAGATTCAGATCAATGTGGCGCGTTCACTGGAAGAATCTGAGCGTCAGGCCCGCGGCGAGAGCGTCGCAAGGGATCATGGCTCGGATAACCTCGATGATCTGGGGCTCGAAATCGGCAAGGCGCTCAACGAGGCAGGCCCGCGCGCCAGTCTTGATCGCGGATAACCAGACGGTTGATCCCCGAAAAGCGATAATGATGCCCGGCGAAGTGCCGGGCGTCCTTGTTTGCGGCTTATTTTTGAACTCTGATGAACGAACGTCAGTCAAGCGATTCGCTGATGAAATTTTTGTCCTGTGAATCACTGTTGATAACACGTTTGCATTTGATGTTCCCTCGCGAACAACAGAGATAGATAGAATGTCGACCGCCCTCTCACTCGTCACTGCCACTCTGGATGCAGCCGAAGTCAAGCTTGCCCCCCATAATGTGGAGCTGGAACGGGCCGTTCTCGGCGTCATCCTGGTGCACAACGAGGCTTTCGACAGGGTGTCCGATGTGCTGTTGCCGGAACATTTCTATGAGGGCGTGCACCGGCGCATCTATGAGGTGATCACGACGCTCTTGCGCTCCGGCAAGATCGCCACGCCGATCACGTTGAAGATGTTCCTGGCGGATCTTGATCTGGGCGGCATGACGGTGGCGCAGTATCTCGCCCGCCTCGCTGCCGAAGCGACGACGGTCATCAATGCCGTCGAATATGCAAAATCGATCCGTGATCTGGCGCTTCGGCGCAATCTCATTCTGGTCGGCGAGGAAATTTCCGCACTCGCCTATGACACGCCGGCGGATATGACGCCGCGCCACCAGATCGAGGATGCGGAAAAAAAGCTCTACTCGCTTGCCGAGAGCGGCAAGTTCGAAGGCGGTTTCCAGCGCTTCGATGAAGCGCTCAACCATGCCGTTGACATGGCAGCCAAGGCTTTCGAACGCGATGGCAAACTCTCGGGCATGGCGACGGGGCTTTCTGATCTCGACCGCATGATGGGCGGCCTGCAACGCTCGGACCTGATCATTCTTGCCGGACGTCCCGGCATGGGCAAAACGGCGCTGGCCACCAATATCGCCTTCAACGTAGCGCGGGCGTATCGGGCTGAAATTTCGCCGGACGGCAGGCGTGAAGCATTGAACGGCGGCATCGTCGGGTTTTTCTCACTGGAAATGTCTTCAGAACAGCTGGCGACCCGCATCATCGCCGAGCAATCGGGCGTTTCCTCCTACAAAATCCGCCGTGGCGATATCCAGCAGAGCGAATTCGAAAGAGTGATCGAAGCCTCACGCCGCATGCAGACCGTGCCGCTCTATATCGATCAGACCGGCGGCATCTCGATTGCCCAGCTTGCGGCGCGTGCCCGGCGATTGAAGCGCCAGCGCGGTCTTGATGTGCTCGTCGTTGACTACCTCCAGCTCCTCACCGGTGCCTCGAAGAAGAGCGATAACCGTGTGCAGGAGATGACCGAAATTACCACGGGGATGAAGGCGCTTGCCAAGGAGCTTGATGTCCCGATCATCGCGCTTTCGCAGCTCTCGCGTCAGGTCGAAAATCGCGATGACAAGCGTCCGCAACTCTCAGATTTGCGTGAATCAGGCTCCATCGAGCAGGATGCTGACGTGGTGATGTTCGTCTTCCGGGAGGAATATTACCTGAAGAACAAGCAACCACGCGAAGGTTCGGAAGAGTTCATCAAATGGCAATCCGAGATGGAGCGCGCTCACGGTCGGGCGGAAGTGATCATCGGCAAGCAACGCCACGGCCCGACAGGCACGGTTGAGCTTCAGTTCGATGCGGAAGTCACCCGCTTCGGCAATATGGCACAGGATGATCATATGCCGCGCCGGATGGAGTGAAAATCAGGCTTTCATCTGCGCCGCAATCGCCTGCGTGCGCGCCACGCAGGTCCATGCCCCACCGATAGCAACAATCCACAGGCCAATGCCAAGAATGGCGCTCTGGCCGCGAATCCACGTTTCCAGCATGGCCAGCATACAGACAAGGGTGAGTGCTGCCATGCGGTGCTGCTTCGCCATGGGGCCGCGGAAATCCTGTTTCTGTCCCAAAGCGCCACCAAGAACCCGGATATACGCCGTGACAGCCGCTACAAGAGCTGCCGCCCAGCCAAGCCAGCCCTGACCGGCCGCATACCCCCAGGCGACGAGAAACAGGCTGTCGGCAATCCTATCGGGAATTTCATTATAGAGACTGCCCACGGGTGAGCCCCTGCCCCCCTCCACAGCCACCATGCCGTCGAGGAGGTTGCAGATGAGCCTGAGCTGCACGCCAAGGATCGCAATCAGATAAAGCCACGGCGTTGAAGGTGCATGCAGCAGTGCGAACGCACCAACCAGGGCGAAAACAATGCTCAGCAGCGAGATCTGGTTGGGCGTGATGCTGGTTTTGAGAAGCGCGTCGACCGCTATGCGAGCAAGCCCACTGCTCCGGCTCGCCAACGGGCGCCGGGATTCGTTGCGAAGATCAGGCTCGGAACCGGATGCCATTCTGTGCTTTCTAATCCGTCCACCAGAAGCGCGTCAGATGAAAGAATACCGGCGCGGAAAAGACGATACTGTCGATGCGGTCCAGCACACCGCCGTGGCCCGAAATCATATGGCCCCAGTCCTTGACGCCGCGGTCGCGTTTGATGCCGGACATCACAAGGCCGCCGAAAAAGCCCATGACGCAGATGACGAAGGCGAGGCCCGCCGCCTGCCAGGGCGTAAAGGGCGTGATCCACCACAGCGCAGCCCCCAAGGCGGTTGCGCAGGCGACCCCGCCGATCAGGCCCTCCCATGTCTTGGACGGTGAGAGTGTCGGCGCAACCTTGGTGCGTCCGAAAAGCTTGCCGAAAACATATTGCAGCACATCTGACCCCTGAACGACAATGATCAGGAAGGCCACCAGCAGCACCTGTCTATTGGCGTAGCCCGGAATTTCAAGCGTGAGCAGCGCAGGCACGTGGCTGGCGCAATAGACGCAGATCATCAGGCCCCATTGCTGGGCGGAAACACGGCTGAGGAAATTATCCGTATCCTGCCTGAGTGCTGCAATCACAGGCATCAACAGAAATCCGTAGACCGGGATGAAAATCGAAAACAGGCCGTACCATTCAATCCAGATCAGATAATACTGCACGGGAAGCGCCACGAAAAACGCCGCCAGCAGCGCCCAGTGATCACCCCTGCGGCTGTCAGTCAGGGTGAGAAACTCGCGCAGCGCAAAGAACGAGGCGAGTGCATAGAGAATCACCACCGCCGTTTTGCCAAAAGCGATGGCGATGCCCAGCAGCGCCACCATCACCCACCAGGCCCGGACGCGCGCGTTCAGGTTCTCAATCACCGGAGAAGGCGCACCCGATGCCCGCGAGGCCAGCAACTGACCGATGCTGGTTGCGAGCAACAGAACGCCGATCACACCGCCAAAAAGGATCAGTGCTTCACGCGGCATGGAGAACATGATTGTCCTCCTTTGCTGGCGCAATGCCCGGATCACTTTCGCCGCCGAGCGCCAGCAAGGCCGCGCGGGCGCGCGCCAGAAAGGCTTGTCGTTCTTCATCCAAGCCAAGCAGCAATGGCGCACCAAATGTCACGCTGCACAGGATCGGCAGAGGCAAAAATTCACCCTTGGGAAGCACACGCGAGAGATTGTCGATCCAAGCCGGGACAAGCTCGACTTCGGGACGCGCCAAAGCCAGATTGTAGAGGCCAGATTTGAATGGCAACAGCGGAGCATCGGTCATGTTGCGGGTGCCTTCGGGAAAGAGGATGAGGGACTGGCCGGAATCCAGCGCTGCTGCCATGAGCGCAATGGGATCTTGAGCGCGATTCTCGGCCACGCGCTCGATCAGCACTGCCTTGAACACACTCTCGCCCAGGAATGTTCTGAGCTTGCCTTTGCGCCAGTAATCCGCGCCCGCGACAGGACGTGTGCGGTCCCTCAGTTCCTTTGGTAAAACCGACCAGATCAGCACGAAATCGCCATGGCTGGCGTGATTGGCGAAATAGATGCGCTGCCTCTGTTCGGGCAGGCAGCCCCGCCACTCCGGCCGCACTCCGGTCATCAGACGGGCGAAGCCGGTGACTACTCTCGACGTCATGGCTTCAAGAAATGGCAAGCGGTTCTCCCGGCAGATATGACATGACCTTTGCCGTACTAGCATAGCGCCGCAATGACAGCAGCGGAAGCGCTTCAAAAGAAGCTTCGCTTGGGTTAAACAGGAGAAATGAAAAATCCTATTCACATTGTCGGCGGTGGGCTCGCCGGTTCGGAAGCTGCCTGGCAGATCGCACAATGCGGTGTTTCTGTTGTCTTGCACGAGATGCGGCCGGTCCGCATGACCGATGCCCACAAGACGCAGGGGCTGGCAGAACTTGTCTGCTCCAACTCCTTTCGCTCCGACGATCATGAGATGAACGCTGTCGGCCAGATCCACTGGGAGATGCGCCAGCTGAATTCGCTGATCATGGCGATGGCGGATCATCACCAGGTGCCTGCTGGCTCCGCTCTGGCTGTGGACAGGGACGGCTTTTCCGAAGCCGTGACTGCAAAGCTGGAAGCGCATCCACTGATCAGCATATGCCGCGAAGAGGTTCAGGGAATGCCGCCAAGCGACTGGGACAGCGTGATTATCGCGACTGGCCCCCTCACCTCGCCTGCGCTGGCAGATGCGATCCGTGCCAAGACGGATGCCGAAAGCCTCGCATTTTTCGATGCCATTGCGCCCATCGTCTATCGCGAGAGCGTGGACATGGGCAAAGCCTGGTTCCAGTCGCGCTATGACAAGGCGGGACCCGGTGGAACAGGCGCGGATTATCTCAACTGCCCGATGGACCGCGACCAGTATAACGCCTTTATCGATGCGCTGCTTACGGCAGACACGACCGAGTTCAAGCAATGGGAAGCCAATACGCCCTATTTCGACGGGTGCCTGCCCATCGAGGTGAT